>CAYPDN010000085.1:10705-11992 GCA_964409445.1 uncultured Granulosicoccaceae bacterium | reverse complement strand
GTGCCGGAACCATCAATTCCAATAACACGATCCGCACGATCATCTGCCGCAAAGCCGACGATCATTCCACCCTGAGTGGACCCGGTCACCACACAGACAATGATGTAGTCAAAGCGGATGCCCATCTCTTTTTCCTGCGCCCTCACCTCCTCTGCAAACCCCACATAACCCAGACCACCATATTTGTGCACCGACGCACCCGCCGGAATGGCATACGGAATTCCACCGTCATCACGGACTGATTGCATGGCGTCTTCCCAACTCTTGCGAATGCCAATATCAAACCCTTCATCAACCAGCCTGCTGTCGGCCCCCATGAGGCGGGTCATCATGATGTTGCCCACCCTGTCATAGACCGCATCCTCATGAGGTACCCAGCTCTCCTGAATAACCACGCACTTCATGCCAATTTTTGCAGCGGTCGCCGCAACCATACGAGTGTGGTTGGACTGTACCCCACCAATGGAAACCAGCGTGTCTGCACCTGACGCAATAGCGTCGGGAACAATATATTCCAGTTTGCGAAGTTTGTTGCCACCCATTGCCAGTCCGGAATTGCAGTCATCGCGCTTGGCGTAAATTTGCACCTTGCCGCCAACCGCTTCAGAAAGACGAGGCAAGTACTCAATGGGAGTCACACCAAAGGTCAATGGAAAACGTTCAAACTTGTTTAAATTCATCACGGCCTGCTGATATAGATGGGTTATCGCGTTTATACTACTCAAATCATTGTGAGAGGTGTTTTCAAAAAGCAATCAATAAAACACATTAATTCGTTACACTAAGGCTAAATCTGAACATTAGACCCATTTTTATTAACCATTATGCAAGAACCATCCAGCATCAATAAACTCGATCGCAGCGATCGGCAGATACTGAAGCTGTTGCAGGCAGACGGGCGACTAACGAACGCAGATCTCGCAAAAAAGATCAATTCCAGTGCCGCGACCTGCCATAGAAAAATGCAGCGATTGATTAAAGAAGGCTTCATTTGCGGATTTCGGGCAATGATTAATCCTGGTGCTGTTGACCGCGGATCGCTGGTCATGGTCGGTGTAGTACTTGACCGTTCCACCCCCGAGAGTTTCGCTGCCTTCGAGACTGCGATAAAAAAATTAACCTTCGTGCTCGACTGTCACCTGGTAGCAGGAGACTTTGACTACTTCCTAAAAGTACGTGTTCGCGATATGGCTGACTTTAACAAGCTTCATGGCGAACAGCTTATCGCTTTTCCAGGGGTACGCCAGATTAGAAGTTTCTTTGTGATGAAAGAAGTTACTGATAACG
>CAYPDN010000085.1:9019-10605 GCA_964409445.1 uncultured Granulosicoccaceae bacterium | reverse complement strand
CAAAGCAACGGTCGCGCAACAGTCTGGTTTTTCAATATCTCGGAGACAGATCAGGCGGTATTGCGGCACTATCATCGCGGCGGTGTGGCAGCAAAATTTTCCAACGATCAATTCCTGTGGACAGGAATCAACAGCACCCGCGCTGTTGCTGAATATCGATTGTCAGAGTGGATGTATTCTCAGGGGTTACCAGTAACTGAACCCCTTGGCGCAAGAGTGCAAAGACAAGGAATCTACTACACGTGCGATCTGATCACCCGACTGCACCCGAACAGCAAAACTCTGGCCCAGCTACTAGCTGACACTACAAAAGAAAACGTTTGGCACGAGACCGGCAATGCCATCGGAAAAATACACCAACTCAACATATGGCATAGTGACCTGAATGCACATAACATTCTTATTGACGAACATGATCAGGTAAAACTAATCGATTTTGATCGATGTAAACGTCGATCAGGGGAGAGATGGAAAGCACAAAACCTTGATCGACTTAGAAGATCTCTTAATAAACTGCAGCGACTAAAAGAGATTCAACACGTAAAAGACTCAATGTGGCAAACGCTTCTAAATGGTTACTCATTATCATCTACCAGAGGCAGGTCAATCTGAGGCGGATCAATAAAAGGCAGCAACTCCTCAAGATAGCGATCAGCAACATCACTTTTGCCAACCAGCACATCACGACCTGCCCGCCCCATACTTTTACATCTGTCAACATCATTAAGCAAAGCGTCCACCTGGTGTAGCACTTCATCAGCTGTCTTACATTTCAGCAGCGATCCTGCGGATAATAACAACTCAGCTTCTTCACTGAAGTTGTGTAAATGGGGTCCACACACAATCGGCACTCCCGCTGCTGCTGGCTCCAAAACATTATGACCACCAACAGGAACTAATGAACCACCCATGAAAGCAATCTCTGCATGTGAAAACCACATCATCATTTCACCCAACTGATCAGCCAGATAAACTTGTGTGTTTTCATCGATGGGTTGCGCTTTACTTCTTACCGCATATGCATGCCCTGTCCGTTTCAGCATTTGTTGCAGACTATTGCTGCGGTCAGGATGTCGCGGTGCAATGACAAGCAGCTTTTTTCCACAGGCTGGATAATTTCCAAGTAGACTGCATATCTGTTCTTCTTCATCATCGTGTGTTGAAGCTAAAAGCCAGAACGGTCTTGTTATCTCACACTCTGCATTTTCATTGTCGTTTGATACTGCAGCAAATTTTATATTGCCTATCACTTCGATATTTTTACCGCCAAGAATCTGAAATCTATCTTTATCAGTTTCAGATTTGGCTAATATCTTATCCACTTTGCCAAGAGCCTGAAGATATACCATCCGCATCCAGGACGGGCTATTTACAGTCTTTTCACCTATGCGACCGTTGACCACAACGACAGGTATGCCAGCGGCTGCACTGGTGTTAATTAGAGTTGGCCAGATCTCTGTTTCCATCACGATCAACACAGATGGTCTGGCAGCTGCGACGACTTTCTTAACTGCAAATTTAAAATCTACCGGCAGGTATTGATGCCGCACGTTTGCAAGATTCCAGCGCGCCACTGTAGCTGCACC
>CAYPDN010000085.1:5272-8919 GCA_964409445.1 uncultured Granulosicoccaceae bacterium | reverse complement strand
TAAGATATGTCGGCCAGACAGCGAAAAATCAGACTAACCACAGCTTTTCTCGCAGCTCTCGCGCTCAGCGCCTGTGGCGGATCCGGGGACGAGGAGGATAAAAAGGATCAAAACGTATCCGGAATCGATGCCATCAGCCTGCAGAATTCAATACCTCCTGCCTCTGTCGGTTTCGGTACAACACCGTCGCTGCCTCCTTCTGACCACACATTCGAAGGCGAGCACTACTCCGGCAGCGCAGCCTGCGGTGTCTGTCACAACGACCTGATCGACGACAACGGCAATGACGTTTCTATTGGTACTGCCTGGGAAACCAGTACCATGGCGAACGCCGCCCGAGACCCTTACTGGCGCGCCAAAGCAGCAGCAACAATCAAAAACTATCCACACCTCGAACACGAGGTTAACGATACCTGCACGCGTTGCCATGCACCAATGGCAAACGACGCCGCACGCAAAGACAGTGTTGAACCGAAGATTTTCGAAGACGGATTCCTGAATCCGGATAATGAGTACTTTGATCACGCAATGGACGGTGTCAGTTGCTCTCTGTGCCACCAAATACAGGACACTGGCAGCCTCGGTACTATTGCATCAATGTCTGGCAACTTTACAGTCGCAGAACTGCCACCTGAAGAGCGAGAGAACAGACCAGCGTACGCGCAATACACCGACCCGGTTGGCGCGTACATGACAGCTAACTCAGACTTTACACCGATTTACGGCGCCCACATGAGCGAGTCATCTGTATGTGGAACCTGCCATGACTTGAAAACACCCACGGTTGACAGCGACGGTGTAATCATTCCCGCGGTTATTGAAGACCGATTTCCAGAACAACAGACTTTCACGGAATGGCGAAACAGTGACTACCGTGAAGGTGGCTCTAAAGACGCGAACTGCCAGTCATGCCATATGCCGAAAATATCTTCGACGGTAACGCTTGCGTCTTCTGGAACCGATATCCGCAGACCTGATTTCTCAGAACACACCTTCCTGGGTGCGAATACCGTGATGCTGGACATGTTCAAAAACTTTCGCGAAGAGCTTGGTATTGAGGTCACGGGATTTCAACAGGCTATTGAAAGAAACAGAGAGTTCTTAAAGACTTCTGCAGACATTACCTTTACCGGTACACGCAACGAAGGCAACAACATTGTTGCGACACTGAAAATACAAAATAATACCGGCCACAAACTGCCGAGCGGCTATCCGTCCAGAAGGGTCTTTGTACATTTTACTGTAACAGATGACGCTACCGGATCTGTTGTGTTTGAATCTGGCAGAATGAATGCTGACGGCAGCATTGAAGGTGCTGATGGCGACGAAAGCTATCGAAAGTATGAGCCACACTATAATTCTATTACCAGCGCCGATCAGGTATTGATCTTTGAATCAATCATGGGTGATACAAGAGGCAACGTCACACATTCTTTAATTGAGGCTGCACGCCATCTTAAGGACAACCGATTGACCCCTGTCGGGTTCGACAAAAATATTGTCAGCAGTGATGTTGCAGTTACCGGTGAAGCATTGCTGGACAATAACTTCAATGCCGGTATCGATATCTTTGAATACAAAGTTCCGGTAAGCACCAGTGGCACATATCACATTACAGCAAATCTGATTTATCAACCACTGGCATTCGGCCATCTGGAATACCTGTTTAAAGACACCGATGTTAAAGAAGTTGACGAGTTTAAAACTATCTATGACTCAACAACTCGTTTGTCAGAAACTATTTCCACTGCGGTTACTCAACACAACTTCCAGCCAGGCGAGTAACAAACCTTCCTATGTCAACCTGACATAGCACGAAACCATCACCTGCCCGACCCCGGGCAGGAAGCAACATATCACCAGGCAATATTCCTCTGGTTTGCTTGCAGGCAGGTAACATAGCTTTGCCGTTTCCGGCTGGCGAATGTGAACTGTGCACGATTTACCTGTGACAAATTCTGCATCATGTGCTCTGCCATTGAACCCCTAAAAGCACATCGCTACTGGCCCCGACAGGCCATTGCAATCCATTGGACAGACCAAATAATGTTCCGTAACTTCATCGCAATTTTTCTTCTTTTAATCGCAAGCGCACCCGTCCACGCTATGTTCGTACAGGATCGGGACCTGATCTCCCTGCATTACGATCATGCACCAGATCGAGATGACGGCCACGCCACAGTCGCGGCACTGGCAGTAGTACGCTCGCTCGGAATTCAACCTCACGTGGTTAGCGGTGCATACGGTGCGGGCAATCGCACACAATACGTACCGGCAGCCGAACAGGTAATGCAGCAAACCTGGGGCACCGCATGGGTAGACGCGCATAACAACTATCAATCTGCTGTTAACGCAACATCCTCGCGATGGGTAAACACATTATTGAATGGTGGTGATATCTGGATCGCTGAAGGTGGCCAGTCAGATTTCACCTCTGATGTGGTAAGACGCATAAAAATTAGCAATCCGGGTATCAATACAAATACTCGAATCCATGTGGTTCAGCACAGCACCTGGAACGAATTGATGTCGGATCAGGGTGATCTCAACTACTCGCGCGCAAACACCGACTATATAAAAATAGACGATGGCAACGGCGCAAATGCCACCGCTGATCTTAATCAGAAGAGCCCAGGCTTTGTCGCCCTTGCCAGAGCAAGTCAACATGGCGCTGCCTGGAACTCAGCATTCCAGTATCTCAATCCGAACAATAAGCTCGACTTCTCTGATACTGTCGAACTGCTTCATATTCTGGGAGTAGGCAGAAATACAGTTGCCACAGTGGACGACTTCGGCGCCGTGTATATTTCTCAGGCTCCGACAGTACAACCAAGCTCACCAACACCGTGGAGTGATTCCTACTCAGTAGGGGGTCAGTGCTACTGCGATACAAACTTCGATCATGGATTGAACACAGTGTCTGTTAACACCCTCGCTGGCAACCGGACTATTCGTGAGGTGTGCGCAGCCATTACTAATCAATTCGGCGCTGGTAGTTTCCAAAATCGAGTCTATTACAACACTGTCCAGTGTGGTCATGGACCAGCCAACAATGCTCCCGATGAGGCAATATGTCCGGGCATTCCTCGAGGTAACAATGACTACACCGGATCTCGCTGTCAGCAGACAGGTTCTACCTGGAACCTCGATGTACTTTTTCCAGCGCCAGCCCCACAACCAGCACCACAACCTACTCCGGTAGCACAACCTGCACCTCCACCAACGCCTGTGATAGTACCGGTGCCTGATCCGGTACCACCTGCACCTGCACCGGTTGCAGCTCCGACGAATACCGCAGTTATAAACTTCCCGGAATGTAGTAGTGCTGTTGTTGATGACAACGGGGACGGATATGGATGGGAAAATAATCAAACCTGTGTATTCACCGCTAACTCTGCGCCGGCACCGGCTGTAAATAGTGCATCCGCAGCTCCTATCGACAACCCGCTCAACTTCCCGGTATGTAGCTCTGCAGCCATCGACGACAATGGCGATGGCTATGCTTGGGAAAATAACCAGACCTGTATTGTTTCCGCTAATACTGCACCTGCCGCAACAACGGCTGCACCCGTTGCCCCTATCAACAACCCACTGGTTAACTTTCCGGTATGCAGTGCCGCAGTCATTGACGACAATGGCGATGGCTA
>CAYPDN010000085.1:0-5172 GCA_964409445.1 uncultured Granulosicoccaceae bacterium | reverse complement strand
GTCACCAAAACAATCTGGCTTGACTTCCCGGCAGCGGGATCTAACACGGTTACTTTTTTTGCACGTGAAGACGGTTTCGAGATCGATCAGTTCCTGTTGCTAAAAGAAACCCACGACGGAACACAAGACTGCTTCCCCACATTTACCGATGTAATCAGATGTCGAGATATTAACACCGGCGCTGTTGTCAGCGATACGGTAGTACCTATTTCACCCACTATTGACGGCGATACTATAATAGCTCCGCCTGCTCCGGAACCAGAGCCAGTCGCCAACGACATCGATCTTGATATAGACCTCAATGCTATAGGTTCAACGCATTATGTTAATGAAAACATCGAGTATCGAGTTACAGTAACTAACCAAAGTACAGAAGTCGCTGCAACAAATGCAGTAGCAACTCTCAATCTGCCTAACGGTTTAGATTTCAATGCAAGCGCCGACTGCACAGAGTCTTCTTCACTGGTTACCTGTTCGTTCGGCGACCTGACAGTCGATGAAAATAAAACCCTGGTCTTCTTCGCGACCGCATTAGCTGAGGGGAATCACAGAATAGATGCGCAGGTCAGCGCGGATCAGGACGACAGCGTCAGCAACAATGACATTGAATCTGTAACTATTACCGCTAGTTTCAGTATTCCGGACTTTGAAGCCGGCATTAGCATGGCTCAAAGTAGCAATGCCACAGCGATTGATGGCATTAACTCGTACTCAGTTACCATTACCAACAATGGGCTGCAGGAAATTACCGATGCCAGCCTGCAAATTACGACCGGTAGTGGTGTATCTGTGCAGGCATCATCAAACTGCAACCCGAACTGCGTAGTCCCGGCACTCGCACCAGGAGATTCAACGGTAGTTAGCTTCAACACCATTGCAACTCAAAGTGGCTCATTCATTGTAACCACAGCATTAAACGTAGTGAATGATGCAGATACGGCAAACAACACAGCATCGCTTTCTCAGACGGTCGTCGCTTCACCAGTTGCGATCAGTGAAAACGGTAGTATCTCTATAGAAGCAGAGGCTTTTAGCAGTGCATCAGGTGCTGCAACAGAAAACGCACCACAATGGTTTTTGGTAGACGGCGACTTTGTCGAACTGCCAATGGACGTTGATCCTGACAATGCTTCACCAGTTGATGTTAGCAATGGAGCATATGTTGAGTTGCTGCCAGATTTTCGAATAGATGACAATTCTGCAGAAATCTCAGGTGTGTCTAATTTTTCAGACGGCGGGGCCGGATCGACGCTGACGTACAATGTATTTTTCAGCACAGCAGGAACCTACAACGTTTACGCTCGCGTAAGAGCCAACAACAATCAGGATGCAAGCCTGCACTTCGGTATAAACAACGAATGGCCTGCAACAGCAGCCGCGATCACAGTTTGTAATCCTGATGGAACATGGCAATGGACCAACAACATTAACAACGGCACTGGATGCAGCACCGCAAGTGCTGCAACCATCACAGTCGATACTCCCGGAATGCAGGTACTGATGGTATCGCAGGGAACTGATGGGCTGGAACTCGACAAACTACTACTCAGCACCACCCCAATGCCAGATTTAAGCGGAAACGGGCCTGAAGCCAATAAGGTTGATCCAGCCAGCAGCGCTGATATCAGCGTAGCGTCCAACCTCTCAGAAGCACAAGTCGCTCCTGGTGAGATCGCAAACTACATCGTTACCCTGAGCAACAATAGCCCTAACGATGCTATCGGATTGACAGTGACTATCACCGGACTGGATAGCGCGTTACCGACACCCAAGGCATTCGATAGCTGCACCACAGAAGCCTCTATAACTATCTGTTCCGTGTCTGAGCTCGCAGCAAACAGTCAGATCACAGAAGAATTCACGATACAGACTGCTAACGCTGCGACTATGGTGATAAACGCTTCCGTCACCTCGGTACTGGCGGACGCAAACTCTGCTAATAATTCGGATCAATCAACACTTACAGTATCTGCTGTCGAAGCGGCGAAAGTTAGCAGCGGTGGTGGAGGAAGTCTGTCAGTCTGGTTGATCTTCTCCATGCTGCTTCTTGTTACTTTAACTACTATAGTTCGACGCAAAGTCGCTCTCCAACGCATTGTTGCTACGAAGCAAC
The DNA here is from genome assembly GCA_964409445.1 of uncultured Granulosicoccaceae bacterium. Lineage (GTDB taxonomy): Bacteria > Pseudomonadota > Gammaproteobacteria > Granulosicoccales > Granulosicoccaceae. The sequence goes on along the minus strand of CAYPDN010000085.1, from coordinate 3,059 downwards.
AATAGCCTATTTCATTGACGGTGACGAAGCATATGTCGGGTTTTAAATCAGTACTGTTGTTGTGCAGTTTATTTCTAGCCACTGGAAGCGCGATAGCGCAGGATTGGGTTAACCACTCAACATCAGACAACTCAGAAGTTGTTAAACGTCATGAAACAGGATCTGTTGTCGACGGAAACAAACTCTATGTCCTCGGAGGACGGGGCAACAGACCAGTACAGGTCTTCGATTCATCGCAGAACAAATGGTCAACACTTGCACCACTACCGATGGAATTACATCACTTCCAACCGGTTGTTTTAAACGGCTACATCTATATTATCGGTGCTTTTACCTGTTGCTACCCGGCAGAGCCCAGTATTTCTGATATCTACAGACTTAACCTTGCAACAAATACGTGGGAGACATTTGGTACTATCCCTGCGGCACGTCTGCGAGGATCCACCGGCGCCGTCGTTTATAACAATAAAATATATATAGTCGGTGGCAACACAAACGGTCATTCAGGTGGAGCGGTTGACTGGTTTGATGAATATGATCCGTCAACCGGTACCTGGCGTACACTACCCGATGCACCCAACGCGCGTGATCACTTCAGTGCTGCGATGGTAGGTAACAAACTAATCGCGGTCGCCGGGCGACAGAGTAACCGAAGTTTCGGCGGTATGGTTGGCGCCACTGATGTTTATAACTTCAGCACTGGCAGCTGGTCATCCAAAGTAAGTATTCCAACACCAAGAGCCGGCACGATGCTGGGCATCAAAGACGGCAAAGTAATTATCATGGGTGGTGAAACGGATACCCAGGTTGCGGCACATGATGAAGTGGAGGCCTACGATGTTGATGGCAATCAATGGAGAACACTACCTCCGCTGGATCAGGGCCGCCATGGTGGCGCTGGTGGAGTAATTGCCAATACGCTGCATGCGATAACCGGCAACCTCTTCAGAGGTGGCGGACAGGAAGTTCCATTGCATGAAACACTGAACCTTGCTGACAGCGATAACGACGGCCTGTTCAACTTTGAAGATTCTGTTGATAACAATATCAATCAGGACTCTGATAATGACGGATTAACAGATTTGCAGGAAGCATCGTTACAGACCGATCCACAAAATCCTGACAGTGACAACGACACATTGACCGATGGTGACGAAGTCAATCAGCATAATACCAATCCGCTAGATCAGGACACCGACAACGATGGATTGCAAGACGCTGAAGAGATAGACAACGGCACTGATCCGAAGAATGCAGATACCGACTCTGATGGCTTGTCAGACATAGACGAGCTACAGACTTATCAAACCAATCCGAATAATGCAGACAGCGACGCAGACACACTCTCAGATTTCGACGAGTTGCAACTTCATTTCACTGATCCGCTGCTGGCAGATACCGACAATGACGGCCTCGACGACAACATAGAGGTAGAAACGTTTAACAGTAATCCAAACGTCTGGGACAGTGATGGAGACGGCATATCCGACGCTCAGGAAGCGGCAGAAGGTACAAGCCTTACAAACCTGGACCAGGACGGTGACGGCATATTAAACAGTGCCGAAGGCAACGCCGATCCCGATGGAGATTCAGTACCCAATTTTCTCGACCTGGACAGTGACAATGACGGAATAGCCGATGTCATTGAGAACGGCCTTACTGATGGCAATAATGATGGTTTGCTGGACCCAGCCGCAAGCAGTGAAGCAACAGATCAACCCCTGGATACAGATCAGGATGGTGTAATCAATATGTTCGACCTCGATTCAGATCAGGACGGACTGACAGATATTGTCGAGTCAGGACAAACAGACCTGAACGGAGAAAGGGTTTCTGCCGCTGAGTTTACCGACAACAATCAGAATGGTTGGCATGATCCACTGGAAGGTACCACTCCAATTGATACCGACCTCGACACCACCCCCGACTATCTCGACCTCGATAGCAACGATGATGGTATTACCGATATTGCTGAGAGCGGAATTATCGATACCGACAGCAACGGAATGATAGATACCTTTACCGATGCTGATAACAATGGACTACATGATGACGTTGAAGGGCTCGACCGTATTTCGAAAATACCAATGCCGGATACAGATACAGTGCTAAATCCGACTCAGGCGGAAAGCGGCAGCGGTGGTGGATGCTCTATTATCGGTTCGGGTGGTGCTGGCAGTGATCCACTTCTGCCACTGGCGGTGCTGGCGTTTGCGACAGCGCTTATGCAGAGACGGCGCTGCCACCTGCAGAAAAGCCGGGAAGTGAATCACCAGACATAGCATTCCCAGGCAATGTATCGTTGAGCGTAGCATCAAGGAATTCGATAAACGCTTCAACATCGATATCAATTTCCATGTCACGCAGTACCGCAACTCTCTGACCAGGGTTGACGGTCTCCAGGCCGGTGCTGTCTGAGCTAACGACACTTTTAGCCATAAACTGAGCATACCGAAGTCCGGCAACCCCGGACAGTGCCCAATAGCAAGGTACGATATAGTCCCCAAATATCTCTACCACGCGAGTTCCGGGTTTACAGAAAGTCAGATTAGTAAAACCAGCGCCGTGTACTCCCACGACAACTTCGGCACGCGACATAAGTTCCGCTTGTTCCACAACACTGTAACGTTCAAATTCTACCGTTGTGAATCCACGAGACTGCAGGGCTTCGATCATGGCAGGTTCGTTGGCGATATTGCGTGATCCTCTGCTTGATCTCGAAATATATACTTTCAGTGGCTTATCCGGATCATTAGAGTTGCGCGCATCAGATGTTAACTGACTGCCACTCAGCTCAGACTGTTTTGAACCGAGATTTGACCGTAAAAAATCCGGAATCCACGAACCCAATCCAACTCCCATCGCACGGTATATTCGTTCACCGAGGTCATTTTGCAAACTTGGGACAATCATTTTGTCAGCCTGATACAGAGGTGTCGCACGATCAAATATTATTTGATCTTCTCGTACGCCAAATGCTTTTAAGGTGTTCAACTGAAAAGTAGAAGTTGCCGTGACTAAAAAATAGTCGATATCACTAATCTGAATACCCGCTTTTT
>CAYPDN010000084.1:9831-12001 GCA_964409445.1 uncultured Granulosicoccaceae bacterium | reverse complement strand
AACCTCGACAGCATAATAGCGGCAATCAGCAACCCAAACGTACCTCTGGATTGTCTCTATAGTTCACAGATAAAACAGATTGATGCACAAGCTGACGATCTTGAATTTGGCGTAATAATAGATACTCCTGACGGAGAGAAATCAGTTCAGTGCAATAGAATCATCGCGCGCCTGGGCGCAATACCGCAGCGGAAATTCGTTGAATCGATGGGTATAGAATTTCCAAACGATAGCCCGGAAGCCTTGCCGGAACTGGATCGACACTATCAGTCAAATGTATCCGGTATCTATGTTGTAGGTGCACTTGCAGGCTACCCGTTAATAAAGCAGGCGATGAATCAGGGACACGATGTTATAGAGTTTATCAACGGCCGCGATATCAAACCTGCAGACCAGCCGTTGCTTGAAAAAAGGTTTGCTGGCCTGCCCTATCAAATGGATGTTGACAACCTGGTCGACCGTCTGCAAACACACATTCCGATGTACCGACAATTAAACTCCCTGCAATTTCGTGAGCTTTTAATCGAAAGCGAATTCATCGCAAGTTATGCTGCGGGCAATGAGCGTGCTGAAGCAGAAAAGCAACTGGCTGCCGCCGCCACTGGTGGTGACAGCTCAAGAATAACGAAGCTCATTGATGATGGCAGCGTTATCTATGAACCAGGTACATTTGGCACATCATTTTTTACCGTGTTAGCCGGTTCAGTGACATTAAGAAAAACAACCAAAACTAGCGCCACTAAAAAAGACCGAACCAAAAAAGACCGATTAATAGAGACCACACTTGAACGAGGTGATTTTTTTGGTGAAATGAGCCTGCTATCCGGCCACGCGAGGTTGGAAACTGCAATAGCTGGTCAGGGAACCATCCTGGCTGAGACTCCGCGTCGCATCATGTTAAAACTCATCAGCTCAAACGATGTTGTAAGAGATGGCATTGAATGGATCTTCATCGTCCGCGAACTGCAGCGTCACTTTGCACCCGACGCTGATGCCAAAGAGTTTCGAAACATTGCAGCACAGCTTGAAATCATACGCTTGAAAGCGGGTGAATCCTTATATAAAGAAGGCGATACAGAGGAGTGTTTTTACCTGATAAAGTCCGGCGGTGTCACGCTCACCAGACAAATCAACAATGAAAGTACTTTTATTTCGCAACAGCGCACTGGCAGCATGGTCGGTCAGTTATCGATGTTTGGAGATCCACAGCGACGCTTGTCAGCAGCTGCCACTGTAGCCACCGAAGTCATAAAGATAGACGCAAGTAATTTTTCCAGACTGGTAGAGAAATTCAATACTCCACTGGATGCACTGCGTGACAACATTCCTTCACAGGAACTGTTGTACGCTCAAGGTGAGGTACGACCAGAATCAGGTGCCGCAATGGCATTTCTAATGATCAACGGGCTCGGTGAAGCCACAAATACCCTGATCATTGACGAATCCCTGTGCGTTGGCTGCGACAACTGTGAAAAAGCCTGTGCTGAAACACATCAGGGAATCAAACGCCTGAGTCGCACCTATGGTCCTACTTTCGGCAGCATCCACATAGCCACTGCCTGCCGTCATTGTGAACAACCACACTGCATGAAAGATTGTCCACCAAACGCTATCAAGCGCGCGGAATCAGGAGAGGTTTTTATAGACGACACATGCATTGGTTGCGGCAACTGCCAAACTAATTGTCCTTACGGAGATGACAACTACCATGTAATCCGAATGGAACAACCTGTGGCTAAAAAGCCCGGCTTGCTCAGCTGGATGCTTTTCGGTCTCGGTTCAGGACCTGGTGAACCTGTTAACGCGAAACCATTGTCGGCAAATTCCGAAAAAATAGCAGTCAAGTGCGATGCATGTGTTGATCTGCCCGGTGAGGCTGCCTGCGTACAAGCGTGTCCAACCGGTGCGGCTATGCGCATTGGCCCGCTTGACTACTCGCGACTGGTCGAGGAACGCAGCCTGTGATCCATACCGACATACTGTCATTTGGCAACGCAAAGTACCTGAAGTGGGCGCTGATACTAATAGGTCTGTGCCTGTTAATTTACCTGACCCAACGCAACGGAGTGCAGCCTGCCAATGGAGGAACATGGCAAGGCTATACTACTGGCACCATTGGCGCATTGCTTATACTGTGGCTCAGTGTACTGGGTATAAGGAAACGACAATA
>CAYPDN010000084.1:2373-9731 GCA_964409445.1 uncultured Granulosicoccaceae bacterium | reverse complement strand
CATTAACCCAAATCACAGGTCGCGACAAATCAGTTATGCAACTTGAGACAGACGGCAAAACGAAAGAAGTATCGAACAAAGATCAACAACGTATTTTATCTCTAATAGCAGCGCAACTACCAAATGCGCAGCGAGACACTGAAGTAAAACCACTGCAGGAACTACTATCAGTAATGTCTCGCCGTCAGGTGCTGGTCAGACGACTCACCACTGACATTAGATTACAGGCGTCTATGCGATTTTGGCTTTTCATCCATGTGCCGTTTACCGTGGCTTTGATCGTGTCACTTGTTATTCACATCATTGTCACCTTTTTGTATTGGTAGACTCGGATAACAGACTATCGATGCTATGAGTGTACTACTAAGAAAAACTAACGGACCAGATCGCCCTGGATCAGTTTTTACTGATCAGCCAATAGATGCAGCCACAATAACTATTGGCAGCTCACCGGATGCTGACATAAGATTAATCTCAGATCTGGTTGCACCTACACACTGTACAATTCGGGTGGCTGAAAATTCCAGTAAACTTAGTTGTGCACGCGGCCACTCTATTGCAACGGAGGGCAACCCAACAGCCAAAGCACTCACCCTCAAGCCAGGTGACACATTCTCACTTGCTGATCACAAGTTCGAGTCAATAACACCTCCAAGCGGTTTCGACCTTGCTTTAAAAGTAAGTCTTGAGGCATCGCAAAAAGTAAGACACGAGCGCCTATACAAAACAAATCTGTCCCAGACACGATTATCGCCGCGGTTACTTACCTGGACACTGGTTGTGGCGGCACTGCTATTCTCGCTACTGGCACCTCTGTTTTATTTCTTTCAGGCAGACAAAGAGGCGTTAACTCAAACTGACCATCGAAGCATTGTCGGGATCACAGACTCCATTTGGAGCAGCGGCCCGCTACACTCTGCACATAGTGCACTGGAGGACAATTGCAGCGCCTGCCACAGGAAGTTATTTCAAAAAGTAACTACTGATTCCTGCACACAGTGCCACCAGAATACCCATGACCATGTTTTGGCAGTAGCCGAAAACCCAAATTTATCTGTAACACCTAATGATAGATGCGCAACCTGTCATCGCGAACACAACGAGCCCGAATCAACACTGATAATAACTTCAGACAACTTATGCACTGACTGCCACACAAAGCATGAAGTTACATCGGTACAAAATGATACTATTGCAAAAGTCACAGGTTTTGGTGACGGCATTCATCCTAACTTTAAAGTTAGTCTGGCTAAACCTCCCGAAGACGACCCGTTCAATACCGAGTTGCAATGGCCAGTAGTCAGAGTAGCGACCACAAGTGCAGTTGATGAATCACAGCTACAATTCGATCACGAAAAACACACTGATCAAAACCGGGTCAGTGATCTTAATGGCGATGCACTCACATGCATTTCCTGCCATGCCATAGAACCATCCGGCGAGCATTTCAAGCCACTTAGCTTTGAAAGCAACTGTGCGACTTCCGGCTGCCACGATCTCTCACTGGACAGTCGCAACCGTATTCCGCACGGTTTACCAGACGCGGCGATTGCCACGATTCAAGGCTACCACCTAAGAACGGTAGGAAATTCAATTCAGGCGGCAAACGAGCGCGTGGAAAATTGTCGCAAAAGACCTGGTAAAAATAATTGCGCTGAAAAATGTACCGGCACTCCATTCGAATGCGCTACAGAAAGGGCCGCTTCAACAATTGAGCAACACTTCACCATCAAAGGTTGCAAGACTTGTCACAATGTGAATACTATAGAAAATAATGACTTGCTTGATAAATATCAAATACCCGCAGTTAAATTAACTACAGATTTTTATAGAAGTGCAAATTTTGATCATGCCAGTCACGAAGTGATGATAGAACCGGGTAGTCAAAACAAATACGCTGATGACAATGCCTGTATCTATTGTCACGAGCAAGCAACAACATCTGCAAGCAGTCTCGATCTATTGATTCCAGACATTGAAAATTGCGTTGTTTGCCACGAGGCGTCGAGCACGCTGGCAAACAATGTCCCGCTGCAATGTATTGACTGCCACCAGTACCACACAGATCGTTAGTTGCAGTACGGATGAGGAAAACGATGAAATGGTTTTATCGAGTAGCGGCGATACCGCTCGTCCTGACGTTAGTCGCATGCTCAGACGGAAGCCCTACTCAGAACGCTTCCGGCGCTGACCCTACTTTTGGTTGCGACGGCAACTGCACTAACTCTTCCCTGACTGTAGATGAAGTACAAACCATTATCGCTCAAAGTGTCGGTGAAGCTCAGTCACTCGACGTAGAGGCAACTATTGCGGTGGTAGATCGCGTTGGCAATGTATTAGCCGTCTACCGTATGGGGGAGGCATCCAACCGTTCTGTCCTTGTAACCACCGATCAGGATCGCGATTTAAACAACGACGGCATTGTTGATATACCAAACATAAGTCCGCCACGGATTGACTCCGGTCTCGAAGGCATTGAGTTGCCTGCCCCCGCGGGGCCTCTGCAAGACAGCAACCTCGATCATTTCGCTGCAATTGCAAAAGCGGTTACCGGTGCGTACTTGTCTTCACAGGGAAACGCATTTACTTCGCGTACTGCCAACCAAATTGTGCAGGATCATTTCAATCCCGGTGAAGATTTCCAGCCAGGTGGACCGCTGTTCGGCGTGCAGTTCAGTCAACTGGCATGCTCGGACTTTATACAACCGGCTAATGTGGCTGCACCTGCCATATCAATCGGACCACGTAGTTCGCCGCTGGGCCTGTCCGCCGACCCAGGTGGCTTTCCTCTCTACAAAAATGGCGATGTTGTCGGTGGCATTGGTGTTATGGCCGATAGTATCTACGGGATAGACACTTTTATAGCTGACAGTGACAACAATCTTGATGAGTTGATCGCACTGGCAGGCTCTTTTGGCTTCGGCGCTCCGGTTGACAGACGCGAAAGAATTACTGTCGAAGGTAAAATCTTTCGCTTCTCTGATGTCGACTTCGAAAACCTGACGAGTAACCCGGAAGATGCACCTGCTTTCAACAGTATACCCGCATCCGTTGGACAGCTAATTGATGTAAGCGGTTATACCGGCAGCACCATCAGAGCGGGAACAACATTTGGCACCGCATCCTCAGGAATAAGAGCAGACGACGAGCAAACATTCGACCCGTCACTCGATGCATTTGTCTTTGTAGACGACTCTAACCAACCTCGCTTTGTACCGCAAAACGGCAATGACGTTGGCGATCTGTCGCTTACAGCGGATGAAGTGACTGAATTATTAGAACAGGCACTGGGTGTTGCCAACAGTGCCAGAGCGCAAATACGACGACCTCTAAGCACACCCGCGCGGGTCACAATTTCTGTGGTCGATACTCAGGGAAATATTCTCGGCATAGTACGTGGCCGCGATGCTCCGGTATTTGGTGCAGATGTATCGTTGCAAAAAGCTCGTACCGCGGCATTTTTTTCGAGTACATCAGCTGCAAGTTATCTTCAGAACACACCTGCAGCAGCCTATGTTCGCACACCCGACCCGAGCGACCTCAATCCGGATGACTTCATTGTTGTACCTATCGGCTCCTACGTAACACAGCTGCAGGACTTTCTGGAAAACCCGGATGCACTAACCCCCGATGGATTTCCTTTTGCGTTTTCGGATCGAGCTGGTGGCAACTTGTCGCGACCATTTTTCCCCGACGGCATTAACGGCACAGATGCGGGACCACTTAGCAAACCCGCTGGCGAATGGAGTGTGTTCTCATCAGGGCTGCAACTCGACTTATCTTACAATGCTATTCTTGCTCACGCCGCATTGCTATCGGGCACAGCGGATTCACCAAGAGGCTGCGCGGGACAGCCAGGAGTTGACGAGTTCGCACGAGGCCTGTTCGGTCTGCCACTGGAGAGGCCTGAAGAACAACCAAATACCGATTCACGACTAGCCAACGGTTTGCAGATCTTTCCTGGTAGCGTGCCAATATATCGCGGTAGTACTTTGATAGGAGGGATTGGCGTATCAGGTGATGGTATTGATCAGGATGACATGATTGCTTTTCTGGGCTTATCCAGAGCCGGTGAAATAGTCGATATCAATAACGCACCACTGACACTTCGAGCCGACAACCTCACACCACAAGGCACCCGCCTCAGATACGTTCAGTGCCCTCAGGCACCTTTTCTAAATTCCACTACAGAGAGTGTTTGTGATGGACTTTAGTAAAATACATCTTACAGCGATTGCCGTGGCAGTTAGTGCCGCCACCGGTGTAATGCCCACCACCTATCAAGTGGCACACGCGCAGACGAACAACTGCTACCTGGACGATCGTGGTCGCATCGTGACTCGTCGTCGCCCTGGATACCAAAGAGTTGACTGCCCACCGACTAACCAAACCCCGGAAAATCAGCCAACTACTACACCGAAGCCAGCTAATACAACACAACCGACGACACAACCAACAACACCGCCCTCTCCTCGGCCAACAGAACCCTACGAGCCAATAGAAGCGGGAGCCACAGACGTATTTTTTATAGAAACAAAACCCGACGCGACGCAAACAGCAAAACCGCAAACGCAAACCGACTCGAACCAAACGGACTCCAATGACAGTCAGCCAATTCAGTCACCATCAGAAACCGGATTGTTCCAGCTACCGTCACGAAGAAATAACGAAACCGTAGTAACAAGCGACGGCACGTCTGCCACTGTTGAGGACTTAAAGGCACCTGACAACAAGATATCTTTAATTCCAAGACCCACACTGGAAGACTACCAGCCTTCTATACCAGTGCCCGATCGATTTAAAGTTGTCGACAACCTCGGAACACTCACAACCGGCAAGCCAGACGGATTCAAAGGTTCACTGCTGGATCCGTACAACAGAAATAAGATTAAGGGTGACACCCCATTAGGCATTGGTGACGATTGGTTTTTTAACGTTCTGGCAATTTCAGACACTGTATTAGAAACACGAGAAGTACCCACACCAGTTGGCAGTTCATCGAGTGGATCGAGCGGAGATCTGGACGTTTTCGGTGGTTCATCACAGTCAGTTTTTTCGCAAACTTTTGCGACAGAGTTTGTTTACTACAAGGGTGATACAGTATTTAAGCCACCAGACTACGAGTATCGATTCACACCGGCAATAAACTTCAACTTTGCAAACCTGGATCCAATACAGGGTGTCAATGCTGACCCACGAGATGGTGACACTCGTACCGACGGGCATTTTGGTGTGCAGGCGCTTTTCTTCGACAAACATTTACGCAATGTTTCTGATCGCTATGACTTCGACAGTTTCAGAATAGGAATCCAGCCATTTTCCAGTGACTTTCGTGGCTTTCTTTTTCAGGACAACCAATTCGGAGCACGCTTATTCGGTAACCGCAATAACAACTTCTTCCAATACAACCTTGCGTGGTTTCGAAGAATAGAGAAAGACACCAACAGCGGATTGAATGATCTGGGCCAGGGACTACGCGATGATGATGTTTTTATCGCTAATATCTACAGACAGGACTACCCGGTTAAAGGTTTTATTTCGCAGGCATCTGTAATTTATAACCGCAACCGAGAAAACGATGAGTTCCACTTCGACCAAAATGATTTTATTCAACGGCCTTCGTCGCTGGGTCGTGAAGTACCACGGGAGTATGACGTAGTTTATCTAGGCCTCAACGGTGATGGTCACTTCGACCGGTTGAATGTAACTACATCTGCATATGTTGCACTTGGCACAGAAACACCCGGAGTCTTTACAGATGACTCTGTAGACATCAGTGCATTTTTTGGTGCTGCAGAGCTTTCAATTGACTACGACTGGATACGTCCGCGTGTCTCCTTGCTATTTGGCAGTGGAGATAATGATCCGTTAGATGATAAAGCCACAGGCTTTGACGCAATTTTCGAAAACCCGCAGTTTGCAGGTGGTGATACCAGTTACTGGAATCGTCAGGCCGTACCGCTTGTCGGCGGCGGCAGGGTTACCTTGTCAGCGCGAAACGCCATTTTGAATTCGCTGCGATCATCCAAAGAAGAAGGTCAAAGCAACTTCACCAACCCCGGACTGTTACTGGCGGGTGTCGGTGTGGATATGGATATTCTTCCAGAGTTAAGGTTCAGTGCCAATTTAAACAGCCTTCACTTTGCCACCACAGAAGTACTGGAGCTGGCACGTAATCAGGCAGATATAGACACGCATATAGGCCTCGATTTTTCTCTGTCCCTGACTTATCGACCGCTCAACTCGCAAAACATCGTGTTTCGCGGGTCTTATGCAAACCTGATTCCGGGGTCCGGTTTCGACGCATTGTTTCCGAGTGAGAACTCCGGATACTTTCTATTCAATGCAACACTGAATTATTAGATAACCACTATGCATTACACTGATAAAAAGGAAGTCAATATGTCTTGTTGGATTTCTGCAATAAAGACTACGTGTAGTGTGTTTGCACTGGTTATTGCTGCAACGGTGTCCTGCCAGGCATTTGCTGCACCGCTGGAGAAGCCGGTCGAGCGCAACTACACGGTAACGCCTCCCGCACCAGAGCGACAAAGCACTGCAGATGCAGACGCCAAGAGTTCCGGTTGCATCACGTGCCATGTAAACAACGACCTTCCAAGCATGCATGCAAACCCGGTGGTTAAACTCGGTTGCGTTGACTGCCATGGTGGTAACAGTGACGTCGCTTTAGCGTCAGGTCTTGACCGTGAATCGGAAGACTACCAGGCATTGATGGATTCAGCGCATGTGTTACCTCGCTTCCCAGAATCCTGGAACTATCCATCCAGCGCAAATCCAAAACGCACGTACACTCTGCTAAATAAAGAAAGCTCTGAGTTCGTCCGATTTATAAATCCTTCCGACTACCGCGTTGCAGACGCCGCCTGTGGTGCATGCCATCAGGAGATTATCGAAGCTTCCAAACGCAGCATGCACTCCACAGGTTCCATGCTTTACGGCGGTGCTGCTTATAACAACGGCATATTGTCGAACAAGATTTACAACGTCGGTGAAGCCTATGACGAAAATGGGGTCGGTGTTACTCAACTAGGACCCGTCATACCTGAGGAGCTGCAAGACGAAGCTACCAAAGCCGGCATCGTTCCAATTCTCTATCCCCTGCCCGCCTGGGAGACTATACCACCGGGCGACGTGTTTCGAGTTTTCGAACGCGGTGGTCGCAACATAAGTAACCTGTTTCCGGAAACCGGTATTCCAAATGCACTCGGGCTGTTGCAAAGACTGGAAGAACCCGGACGCCCCGACATCAGACAATCAAACCGTGGCCCTGGTACCGGTGCCAGAATCGCAGTACCGCTTATTAATGTCACCAAAACCAGACTTAACGACCCGCTCAC
>CAYPDN010000084.1:1167-2273 GCA_964409445.1 uncultured Granulosicoccaceae bacterium | reverse complement strand
TGCCACATGCACCAGCCAAACATGTTTATGAACACCTACATGGGTTACACCATGTGGGACTATGAATCAGACGCACCCAGAATGTGGCCCGAGGAACAAAAATATCCCACCATCGCTGAAGAGTGGGATGTATTGGATCGCAACCCGGAGGGTGCAGCACCTCGCGGCAAGTGGGCAGATGTCGATTTTCTGCTTACCACTTTAGAACGCAACAGTGAAATGAAAGACACTCAGTTTGCCGACTATCACGGTCACGGCTGGAACTTCCGCGGTGTCTACAAGCGCGATCGCAAAGGCAATCTGCTGGATGACAAAGGCAGCATAGTAGCAGACGATGATCCTGAAAAATTTGACAAAGCGGTTCATATGTCTTCTATCCATATGGACGTGGGGATGCATTGTGTTGATTGCCACTTTTCACAGGACAATCATGGCAACGGTCATATGTATGGAGAAGTTGCACTGGCGGTAGAGATCGACTGTAAAGACTGCCACGGCTCTTCACAGTACTATCCAAATTTGAAAACCTCTGGTCCGGCAGCACTGGAAGGTGGCATGGACCTTTCAAAACTGCGCACCCCGGACGGACGGCTCAGGTTCGAATGGCGTGGCAATGAGTTATATCAGCGCTCGTCACTGGATGAAAATCTTGAATGGAAACTCAGCCTGGTAAGAGACAGTGTCACACCGCAACACCCGGAGTACAACGCAAAGGCTGCACGTTCAAAACTAATGAGTGACGACACGAAAACGCAGGACTGGGGTTCACAAGTAGCATACGGCGACCTTGCCCACTCTGACGAAGAAATGGAATGCTATACCTGCCACACCTCATGGACCACATCGTGTGGCGGCTGTCACCTTCCGATAGAAGCCAACCGCAAATCTGAGAGACATAAATACGAGGGTGGAGAATCTCGCAACTACTCAACCTATAACCCACAGGTAGCTCGGGATCAGATATTTCAGCTGGGACGAAGGGGACCAGGCAAAGGCGGAAAAATCGCACCCGTCAGATCGAGCTCAGCGCTGGTGCTGTCTTCCACCAACGCTAATCGCGAAAAAATCTATGTACAACAGCCACCAATTTCTGCCAGCGGCTACAG
>CAYPDN010000084.1:0-1067 GCA_964409445.1 uncultured Granulosicoccaceae bacterium | reverse complement strand
GCAGAAGGCAAAAACGGAATGCAGGCATATGATGTGGCAAGTGTCGCAAACAAAGGTATTTCTCAGAGAATTATCACAGCCCCATTCAGTCCTCTAGGACACGATGCACAGGTAGAGAGCACAAATGCCACCTGTGTGATTTTGCCAACCACTCAACCGATTAATCCGCTACGAAATGTCGATAGTGAATTAATGAGAGTGCAAAACCTTGAACAACCGTTCCATCCACTATTTAACTACGCGTTCATTACCGACTCAGTAGAGGGCTTAATTCTTGTCGATGTAAATACACTGGCAGACGGCAAACCCGGAAACAACTTCCTTGACCGTGCCCTGACATGGAATCCGAATGGCGTATTGAACGGAGCCAAACATGGTTCAATCGGCGGAAACTATTTGTACATCGCGACCGACACAGGATTGGTAGTTGTTGATATAGACAACCCTCTTGAACCACGAGTAGCGGCAACTCTGCCGGTGGACGGCATCAGAGCGACAATGGCACAGTTCCGCTATTTGTTCACCACAACAGCAGCCGGTCTTCAGGTGATAGATATCACTGACCCTGAAAACCCGGTTCTAACAGCTAACAATACGATCTCCATTGCAGATGCCCGAAAAGTATTTGTATCCAGACACTATGCCTACGTGGCAGCAGGGGCAGATGGTTTAATCATTGTAGATGCCGAGAACCCGACTCGACTTGTGGAGTATAAAAAGTTCAACGATGGACTTGTTGACAGCCAGGACGTGATCGTTGCAACAACCAACGCATCACTTTTTGCCTATGTGGCAGATGGTACGGATGGGCTCAAAATCGTCCAGCTAACTTCACCGGATTTGCAACCAAAGTTTTACGGATTCAGTCCGGAACCCAATCCGTTTTTGATAGCTAAACATAACACCGGAGACAGATTACTTAGCCTGTCACGTCCTCTGGAAAGGGATCGTGGTGTTGACGAGTCCGGCAACCAGATTGCGGTATTCGGCAGACGAGGTTCCCGCCCTTTTAGTGAAGATGAAGCTCGCAAGCTCTATCTCGACTTGCAAAACAAACCATGGTTTGT
>CAYPDN010000083.1:0-12071 GCA_964409445.1 uncultured Granulosicoccaceae bacterium | reverse complement strand
ACACATTAAAAACACGTATGCGCGCGCATCCGGATGTTAAAGCGGCATTTTACTCGGACGTATCGCAGGAAGATCTTTTATAGCCTAAGGCTATTTAGCCACCCGCTACTCCCTGAGTATTTACATACAACGCATAGACCGACGTACTTGCCGCCATAAATAATCGGTCTCTGTGCAAGCTCCCAAAGCATACATTGGCACACCGCTCTGGTAAGTCGATACGACCAATCAGTGTACCTTTGGCATTGAATATATGTACTCCGTCCAATCCCGCTTCACCCATACCCCAGCCGCACCAGAGATTGCCATCAACATCGACTCTGAATCCGTCAGGTGTACCTTTAGGCCCTGCATCAATGAAAACTCTTTGCTTGGTCAATGCAATTCCATCGATAACATCTAATGCCAGTATTTTTCTGGGCTCTCCACGTGATTCAACGACATACAATATTTTCTCGTCAGGTGAAAACGCTAATCCGTTCGGCTGATTAATGCCCTCGGCAACCAGTGAAATCTCACCATCAGGGCTCACACGATATACGTTTGATTCAAGTTCCGAATCTGCTTTTATGCCTTCATAGTTACCGAGAATTCCAAATACAGGGTCAGTAAACCAAATAGAACCATCAGATTTACATACAATATCATTGGGTGAGTTTAGCCTTTTGCCATTATAGGAATCTGCTATCACGGTACGCGATCCATCAAATTCAGTTCTTACCACGCGGCGATTTAAATGCTCACAGGTGAGTAGTCGGCCTTCACGATCACGTGTATTGCCATTACCATTGTCAGAAGGCTTTCTGTAAATACTGGTGACTCCAGATTGCTCGTCCCACCGGTACTGTACATTACCCGGTACATCGCTCCAGATTAAAACACGCTGATCACCAAACCAAACCGGCCCCTCGCACCACCTGAAACCAGTAGCAATTTGTTCAACCTTGGCGAGCGCTAACTTGTATTGATCAAATTCTGGTTTAACAGAAACCACAGATGGATCTGGGTAACGCTGGCTCGGAGTCCATTCAGTACTCATAACAATTAGCTCTTCTGATTACTGCGCTAATTCTACACAGTAGTTATGCCTTAAAGACAAGAAACAATGACAGTTCCTACAACTAAAGCCTGCTCGATAATGCATAATGCGTTCACCTGTCTTCGATCACCAGCTGAAATCTGTAATCAATGCCCACTATCACTGAGCTGCTAAACCAACCGCTTCTTGCAGCACTTTTGGTATTGGCTGCCTTTCTTGTCGGACTCTCCAAAGGCGGGCTGCCATCCATTGCCATGCTGAGCGTGCCACTCCTCTCGATTTTTATTTCACCGCTGGCAGCCGCCGCTCTGCTACTGCCTATCTACATTCTTTCGGATATGGTTGGCATCTATCTGTACCGTCGCGAGTTTAGCCTGGCTAATGTAAAAATACTGATGCCATGTGGTGTCCTCGGTGTGATTATCGGCTGGGCTACCGCATCAATTGTGTCTGACAGAGTTGTAGCGTTGCTCATTGGACTTATGGGCATTATTTTTTGCCTTTATACCTGGACAAAAAAGAAAGGAGAAACAGCGCCAGCTCCGGTTGATTTTAAAAAAGGTGTATTCTGGGGCACATTGTCAGGGTTTACGAGTTTTGTAGCACACGCAGGTGGCCCACCATTCCAGGTGTACACACTTCCGCAAAAACTCCCGAAGATGGTTTTTGCAGGCACAACGACACTGGTATTCGCTGTAGTTAATCTGGCAAAAATAATCCCCTATTCAAGCATCTATCCATACACTGCTGAGTCATTCAAAATTTCAGCTGTACTTCTGCCTGTTGCTGCAATCGGCACAGTTGTGGGCAAAAAACTGATTGAACGGTTGTCTGAAAAATTGTTTTTTCTAACCGTACAGATTGCGCTGTTTTTAATCTCAATAAAACTGGTGCTGACAGCCGTGTAACTAATGCATAACCGTATTAACATGTAATCGGCCGACAATCGGTAATTTATCTGGCTCGGTTCTGCCCATGTGTTGGTACACCGAATTCCTGAAAACAGATTTCAGCAAGCTTGCTGATACCAGCGTCAATAGTCTCAATGGACGGATTAGCAAAGCACAGTCGCAAATATTGCCCGGAGTCTGATTGCAGTGACCAGTCAGCTCCCGGGTTTAGCGCTACACCCTGTGAACCTGCAACCCGTGCCAGCTTTGCAGTATCTACGTTTTCTGGTAACTTAACCCATAGAAATATTCCACCCGGTGGTGAACTGTATTGCGCGCTGGTACCGAACTCACGATCAAGCGCACCGGTCAGTGCGTGTAGTTTTTTCTGCAGATTAGAATTCAGATTTTTAACGTGATCGTCAAAGTGATCCGTACAATATTCGGCCAGCAGCATCTGCTCGAGCGCACCAGAACCTGCATCAGTTTTCAACGACAGCAAATGCCCCATCAAAGACCAGTTCGCAACAACGTATCCCACACGCAAAGCTGGTGCGATGGTTTTTGAAAACGAACCAACATGCACGACTCGAGCTGTACTATCCATTGCATATAGAGCCTGTGGCCTCTCTCCTGCCCAAACCAGATCCGCATAGCACTCGTCTTCGAATATCGGCACATCATACTCAATGGCAAGTTCTATCAGGTGCGCACGTCGTTGTTCTGACATAATTGTGCCAGTAGGATTGTGTACAGTTGGGATGCTATAGATATATTCTGGCTTAATATTCCTGTCCGCGAGGGCTTTAAGCGAATCGCTGAGCTTATCTGTCTGCATTCCCTGTTCATCAACCGGGATTGCAATCATATCGCAACCAAGGCGATTCAAGCGTGACAGCACACCTCCATAATTAGACTCCTCGACTATAACCGTACTCTCTTTACCAATCAGCGCTTCATTGATTAGATCTATTGCCTGCAGGGAGCCCGAAGTCAGCAGAATGTCATCGACTGAGCACTTCATACCGGCATATGTATGCAGCTTGGCAACAAGAAACTCACGCAGCTTTATATAACCCTGAGGCCCACTCTGCAGGCAGTAAGTTGCAAGGTTTTCGCCCTCACGAAGCATCACCGAATTACATGCTTCAGCCAGTTTTACCGATGACAGAGAGTCGGGATCATTATGACCACCAACAAAGTTGAACTCCGGAAAAGAACGCCATGGTTCAGAGTCAGGGTTTAGTCCGGATTTTATTGATTTACTAAAACTGTATTTTGATTCCACATGTGTCTCGGATTAGTTTCTATTTCCACTGGATTTTAACTGAATCGAAGCACAATTTAATCATGATGAGCGACAGATTAGCACTGTATTTTATAGTGTTATTTATTTTACGGTTTCAGCAGACCGCGTTCTTTTTTATTCATCTTTTAAAAATGGTATCACTAACTGTAGCAATTGTTCCGGACGTTCTTCGATCACCAGGTGCCCCGCATCAGTAATAGTGTGAAATATCGAACCGGGAATCATTTGGTGAAGCTCCACCCCTTTGTCGACCGGTATCCAGGTGTCTTCCTGCCCCCACAGAATCAATACTGGCACTGTAATGTCACCGTATAACGGCTGTACTTCTTCAGTAAAGCGGGAACTTGCCTGCGCGATCTGCCGATAGAATGCAACCTTACCTGCCTCACCGGTCCATGGAGCCACAATTGCATCAGCTATAGATGGTTCCAGCGCAGCATACGCTGCAGTATCTATATACGCACGGACAATTGCATCGTGAATATAGTCAGGCACACCGGAAAAAGCAGTTTCGTGTGCTTTAACATGGTTGAAAAAAGGCGAACCCCATGGAGAAACAGCAACAGGATCTATTAGTACGATTTTACTAAACTCAAATTGATTCAGCAGATGGGTTCTTAAAACGGTGGATCCTCCAAAATCGTGTCCTATGATCGCCGGTTGATACAAACCCCACTCTTTTAGCAGATGCTCCAGTACCTGATTCTGAATCCCCAGGGAAACGTCCGCATCAGGTTTAGCAGACTGACCATATCCAAGTAGATCGTAATAGTACACAGAGTAACTTAAAGACAATCTGTCTACCAGATGACGAAGGTTGTAGGAAGACCAGGGCGTTCCATGGACCAACACAACTGCAGGGCCGGAACCCTTGATGCCATACTTTATCGAATGCTCTCTGAACCGAGATGTCTTGCTCAGCTTCCAGTCATGCAACATTATTTTCCTCTCGTACAGTGCAGACAGCAGGACAACTCACGATAATTAGTGAGCCTAAGGTCAATTTTCTGCAGTCGCCTCAATCTCAAACATCAATGGCGGAACGGCGAGTCGTGTAACACCAGGGACGGTCATTGGTGGACCGTTCTTATGGAATCCAAATCACATACCCGGAACGTCGAAGTGTTGCATGGCATCATCAACATTAGTCGCGTAGCAGTTACGCCTGGTTATATATTCGCACGGTTTTTATCCACTTGCATATGCTTAACTTGCAATTCGTATCAGCCAGTATATGACGATGACAATTTGCATAACAAAAAACAGAAAGCGAATCTGAGCAAAGATAGCTGCGCCTGACAATAAATGTGTAACAGACTGAGCGACCCTTGCGCCAAGCAGCCACAGCGCCATAGAATTAGTGACTTCCGTAGTACCTGACGCTATGACATAGAGTAGAATACCACCGATAAATGGAAACGACTCGTAGCAATTAGCATGCGCCCGAGACAAGCGGTTCATAAAAGGAGAGACATCAGAACCATCAACTGTAAATGCATTGGCAGCTCGCCCCGTTTTCAGGACAACATATGTTCTAAACAACTCTATGGCGACAAGTAAAATTAGAAACCAGCTAACGTAGCCAAGCATTGCAAGTTCTGTGTTATTCACCAAAACTACCTCTGTGCACGTGTTTTTAACATTGAACGTTATATTGACTTAAAAAATTGTTCTGTTTGCTTGTCAATCGGATACAGCGTCTCTATCCGAATTTCATTTACGGTTATATCCAAAGACGTGCCCAAAGAGGATATTACAGAACACATCCGGAGCTCAGTCTCACCCAGTCTGACATCGAGGGTTAGTACCGGAAAAAACGAGTCAAGCTCCACGTCGTCTTGAAGTTCTATGTATTGGGCCAGATCCTTATACAGTGCCAAAAGAGCGGGATCATCCGAATCAAACGCTTCCTTTTTAATACGCCGGATCAATTGCAACGCTACTTCATCCCAATTGTCCAGAGCGGATTTAATCCCGTTTGGGTGCAAAGTGAGCAATGCCATATTTCGATCACCTTCATCACCCACGGCTCGCCACAGCTCATCGCTGTCACCAAATGTATCAAATAGCGAGTCAGCGGCCTTATTCTGCATGTATATATTCCAGCACCTGTCCAATACAAAAGAAGGATAGGGTTCCTGGTTTTTAAGGACATTTTTTAATACATGCCGTACCGACTCCATGGGTGGCGCATCAAGTTGGTTTTCGGTATACAAGGACGCATAGCCCGCAGCCTTCAAAAATTGATTGCGGTCACGCAACGGAATGTCCATAGCCTCAGATAACCTGACCACCATATCGCGACTGGGTGCGCTCTTGCCGTTCTCCAGCCAGCTGACATGGCGTTGTGAGATATTTGCCGACACCGCAAGACTCAGTTGAGACAAATTGCGTACCTTGCGCCATCGACGCATTTCGCTGGTGAAATGACCCTTACTCAACTGCATTAAATGTATAGATCCATTGCTGATACCGACTCAATTATCTCATCATAATTGCGGAATTCAATAACCTCTCAGGTCATTGAATTTATAACTTATCTGAATAAAACTCTGAATCACTCGTGTCCTTCCAATAGCAGAGAGTATCTGTGGATCGCAGAATTTTCACCATAACCTCAACTTCACCAGCCCTTTGTATAACGAGACATAGAGCAACCGATTAACGCCTGATCATCATAACGCTACAGACCCGTTTGTTATATCCCAGCAGTCAATATTGCGGTAGAACAGTAAATAATTGTTGACCTCATGTTATGTTGAGGCACTACCCTGCCTGCAACGTTAAAACTACAGGATAGCCGTTATGAAAATACTGGTATTGGGTGGCACTGGCTCGATAGGCGGCGCAGTTGTTCAGGTGCTTCAGGACCGAAATCACGAAGTATTCGCACTTGGTCGCACAGCTGAAGCATGTAAATTACTTCAGCAGGCAGGTGCCACTCCAGTAAAGGGAGATTTAAAAGATCCCGCCCATTGGATTGACACCTGCGACGACGTCGACGGCATTGTGCACGCCGCAGCAGTCTGGGGAGATCAAATGGGAAGCGTTGATCGTCAAACGGTAGAGGCGATTTTGTCGCGATTGCAGTCCGGAGGTAAGCCCAAAGCTTTTGTGTACACAGGCGGATGCTGGATGTATGGGGAAACCGGGGATTTAGTTGCCACAGAAGACACACCCTTCAACCCATTGGCGAGCTTTGCCTGGGCAGTGCCCACCATACAATCTGTCCTAACTGCTACCGATATCAGAGGCATGGTGATCCACCCTGCGATGGTTTATGAAAGAGATGGCGGTGTTTTTGAACGTGTATTTGAAGATGCAAAAAACCTCGGCTACGTCCGGGTTGTTGGCAGCGAAAACGTTCGATGGCCATTAGTGCACCGACTGGATCTGGCGCAAGCCTATGCCCTGATGCTGGAGCAAGGCGAGCACGGAGATGTGTATAACATTGCAACCAATCACGGTGTATCAATTGGCGCTCTTACTCGAGCTATTGCTAACCGTCTTGGGATCGAATCAGACCCGGTTTTATATGACACAAAAAAAGCAATGTCCGAGATCGGCAGCTGGGCGGAAGGCTATGCACTAGACCAGCAAATGAGTGGCGCAAAGGCAAGATCAGTACTGGGCTGGCGCCCAAAATACGAAGATGTATTCACAGAAATCTCTTAAATCATCGCCTGCGAGAGAAGATGCTGGTCAGCTTTCAGTTTGCAAGGCGGCTGAATTGTTAACAGCCGCTATTTCTGAATCTTGAACTATTAAGCCAGGCCTACGGACCAAAGCCCGGTAATTCTCAGTAGAAAGTTGACGTAAAACAGCAGTAAAAACGCCGCAGGCAGTAAATGCAAATGTCTACGTAGTTTTTGTTTAGGTGCGTAAATCAGGTGAATTACTACCGGGGGCCACAACTGATTTATTTAGTATCTCAATTTCAGCAGCAATTTTTCTGATGGCTTCAACACCAGGGCCGTTTGGTGCAAAATCGTATGGCGATTTTTCGTCGCGTTCGGCATCCATCAATGTTTCATCATGCGGAACCTGACCAATCATGGTCATGCCGTTTTGTTTGCAGAAGGTTTCGATGGCGGCCAGATCTTCTTCGTGTCTAACTTTGTTGGCTACAACCCGAACGAATTGAATGCCAAGCTCTACCGCCAGATCGGCCGTTCGCTTGGCAGCTTCGAGTGAACGATAATAAGGTTCAGCCACGACCAACATCATATCGACATGGCGTGCAGTGCCGCGACGCAGGTGTTCTAAACCCGCTTCCATGTCTGTTACCGTGTGTTCGCCAATAGCTGTGAGTTCAGCGATCAACCCTCGCACTGCTCTGTGTGAACCACACATGCAACCCATGCCTGCTGTGCCGTGCTCGGGTTGCCCCATAACAATAAGATTGATGCTGTCGGCAACCTGCGATGCATACTTATCCATGATTTCTTCTGTCGGAATTGTCTGCTGAACGAAGGTGTTTCCATCATCGTCTTTTACCAGGCGCATAATGGTTGGCGGTATGTAGTTTATTTGGTCGGCATCTCCACGGGACATGCCGAGCGTGAGTGCCAGGTTGGGGTTTGGATCACCGTCTATCGCAAGAATAGGGGTGCCCTCTTCTGCAAAGATGCGTGCCAGTGTACCGGCTACTGTTGTTTTACCCGAACCACCCTTGCCTACCGTTGCCAGCTTCATTTATCACTCCGATGCGTTGTTTGCGGACATAATATCGTGGATTTGGGGCTCTTTGCCACCAACCGGATTGACAACCCAATTGAAGGTGCGTCTCTCGTGTTCATGTGGCAGGAGTTCGCGCGCAGCAGTCACTTGAGCACGAGCGACACCGCCCTTGGAAACGTCTGGCGAGCGCTCAGGAGAAAAGCGGCAATATGCCTGAATGGCTTACCTCACCTCGATCAAGCTGAATCCTTTTAACCGGTAAGCCGAATAGAAGCTCCAGCTTTTCTTCAGAGAGCATTTCGGAAGACAGACCCCAAAGAGATTCCTCTACGCTTTGCAGTAGCAGTGAATAGTCTGCGATATGCGCTGCGTGCTGCGGGAAATGCGTGGTCATTAAAATTGATAGACCCAGATCTTTTGCAAGCCCGCGAAGTGTCGATAGCACTAAATCCTGATTGCGAAAATCCAGCGCCGAGGCAGGTTCGTCAAGTATCAGAACCTGGCACTCAGAAGCCAGCGCTCGTGCGATCATCACCAGTTGACGCTCACCACCGCTAAGCAGATTAAAGTGTTTGTCTGTAAGATGCTCAAGCTGAAGCCTTGCCAGTGCTTCACGTGCGTGTTCGTAGTCTTTGGAGCCCGGGGCTTTAAACATGCCAACGTGTGCTGCACGCCCCATCACAACGATATCGATTACTTTGTAGGAAAAGGCAATCTCGGTACGCTGTGCAACATAGCCAAGTCGACCGTTAAGTGTTGCGCTGCCTGTCGCGGGTTTTAATAAACCAACTACTGATTTCAACAGTGTTGTTTTACCCTGACCGTTAGGGCCAAGGATGGCAGCAATCTTTCCAGCTGGAAGCGAAAAACTGACATCGCGAAATATCCATGTTTTACCGTAACAAAAGCCAAGGTTCTGCACTTCAATCATTCTGAAGTCCAGCCCTTGTTTGCCGCACGGCGTAACAGAAAACCGAATATCGGCGCGCCAATAAGTGCTGTAATAATGCCCACCGGTATTTCAGCGGCGATAACGGTACGCGCTACGTTGTCTATATGAATCAGGTAGCTTGCACCAATCAGCATGGCCGCCGGAATGAGCACTTTGTGATCGGGGCCGGTTAGCATGCGTGCAAAATGTGGAATTACCAACCCTACCCAACCAATAACACCGGCCGCTGCAACCACTGCAGAACTGATAAGCGCGATGGCGATCAATGCTATCCAGCGCGTGCGTTCAACTTTAACACCCAGCGCCTGTGCCTCTTCATCACCCAGTGATAAAACGTTTATCTGGAATCGCATAAGATAAAGAACAATGCTGCCAATCACTACAGGAACTGCCATCAGCCAGACTTTGTCATAGCTTGCAGACGCAAAGCTTCCCATTAACCAAAATACGATGGCTGGTAGTTTGTCATCCGGGTCGGCGACGAACTTGGTAACAGAGACCAGAGCCGAAAAGAAAGCACTCGTTACAATGCCAGCCAGCACCAACATTAGAATGGATGCACGACCTTGCTGCCGACTGATGCTGTAGACAATGACCATCGCAAGCATTCCACAAAGAAACGCCAGACCGATCAGTAGAAAACGGCTTTCAGAAAGTAGAATAGCCAGGGCGCCGCCGAAAGCCGCACCGGATGATACGCCGATAATCTGCGGGCCAACTAAGGGATTGCGAAATATACCCTGCAACGCTGCACCTGCGATCGCAAGACCGGCTCCTGCCAGTGCTGCCATTAGAATGCGCGGGATTCGAATTAGCTCGACTACCCGTGCCTCAGTGGATGACCACCACGGATCAATGGGCAGCAGGTTAGCCGCTAGAATTCCGCCAACATGCGATAGCGGTACCTCAAAGCGACCAATGGCGAGTGATACTAATGCGCTCAGTACCAATATAGCTATCAGGACAATGAACAAAGGAAATCCGGCGCGTGGCAGACTATTGTCTGCCACTGGAATATTTTGCGTCACGTAGTTGCCCGCTCGCCGCTGGTCAGACTGAGACCCCGTCGACTGGTCACTTTGCGCTCGTCAATCTGCCCCTCGTCAATCGCTATGGCTTCGGTGCAAAAATCTCGTAGTTAGCGGCATCCTTATTCATTTTAGTACGCAGGATCTTTTTAACGTCTTCATCTTTGACGCCTTGCCCATACATAACTTTATAGTTTGAATCGATACGCTCTGATAAGTCCCAATCAAACCGTTCCGGATGCAAGACCATGCTGAGCCATAGCCAGGTCAGTGGTGATTCCTGATTTGGTGGATCCCATCGATAACCACCCAGTGGCATTTTGTATACGCGCTTGTTTTTAACTGCCGACAAATCAGCAAAAAGCGGATTGTCGTAGACATCTTGTGGTGATAGTTTCTTTTCAAAACCGTTCAGCAAAATGACTTCAGGGTCCCACTCTATAACCTGTTCCGGCCCTACTTCCACAAACATTCCAAGCTCGGCTGCAGCATTCTGCCCACCCGCCAAATTGATATAGAAGTTGTTATATGATTTTCCACCGGCGACACGAAGTTTGGACAAGTAATTCATAAAGTACAGCACGCGAGGCTTATCGCTTGCGTCAATCTTGTCTGTCTCGGCTTTTATTTCGGCCTTTACATCATCGCGCCACGAGATCATTTGTGCCGCTTTCTCTTCATTGCCTGTAACAGCACCCATGATGGTGAGCCAGCGACGGGTAAACTCTTCTTTGCCGATCTTTATCAACGCCACGTTTAGCCCGGCATTGGTTAGCGGATCAACGATGTCATCGTTGAGATGGCCCCATTGAAATACAAGGTCCGGATCCAGCGATAATAACGCTTCCACGTTAGGTGCAAAGTTAAAGCCCGGTCCTGCAATATCTGAAGGAATCGACAGTGCATCCGGATAGAAAGTCTCGAGTATCTGGCCTTTTATTGCAGTCTTTGAGAGTGGATGCATACCAGCGAGTTTATCCGTGCCACCGTCAACAGACATAAAAAGCGAGGCGGCAGGAATCGGGATAGTAACCACTTTCTCAGCCACGCCATCTATGGTCACAGTGCGGTCGCGTTGATCGGTAAAAGTGATCGGGTCGGCTACAGCAAAAGATGCGGCAGTACCGGCAACGGTGGCAATCAGCAGTTTTGCCAGTGTTGAAAACTTCATTTGTACAATCCTCCAATGTTCAAGTCTGCTATGCATGCATAGTCTGCCAGACTCGTTTTAAAAAAAACAGGTTCGACTTCAATATTGGCCGTCGGCGTTTAGTCAATTTGCGCCTCGCTAAATGCCGGTAATGACTCAAGTCGCGCTGCCAATGCATGCAGCTTTGGCATCTCGGCAGGTGGTAGTGTGCCCGGAAAAATGTGTTCGATAAATGTCATGCCTACGACAATGGTAACATCTGCCTGGCCGATCTTATCGCCACCAAAATAGTGCGCATCAGCATCCAGTAAAGTTTCAAGAGTGGTAAAGCCGTTTTTGCATTGACGTAACTGCCGCTTTAGACGATCGTCATCAGGGGGTTGTCGTCTGCGTTCGGCATTTGCACCCATTGCGCGGTCGATTGCACCGGTTGCCAGTGCAAGCTGATGCAACGTTTGGCGTCGAGGAAAGCCAGACTTCGGAATTAACGAGTCATCGCCTGCTAATTCATCCAGATGATCGAGTATTGCATTGCTGTCTACTATTGTTTCTGTCTCAGATAAAACAAAAGCCGGAACACGGCCGACCGGATTAATTTTCTCGCGGACTGCTTCATCGTCAATGGCTGAAATGATTAGCCGTTCAAACGGCATATTGTAGAGATTAAGTGTTACTGCTATACGTCGTACATAAGGGGACAATAATCGCCCGACCAAACAAGGGTATTGCAACTTCATGATACGTCGGCCATGGGCACATCGGTTATTGATAGCACGTTAAACGCGTCCAACGGATTGTCCATGGATAACAATTTGCTCGACAATTCTTTTTGCAGGCCTCTAAATGTTTCCGCTTCTGTGGCGTTTCCATCTCCGGCTAACAGTTTGCGACGCAGCCTTAAAAAATCATTTGGCAATATCCCTTGTTTTAACCCCAACTCAACTGCCCTGCCCTTAGCAGTAATTCTGTACCAGTAAGCACCTTTAGCGGCTTCAGCAATATTTGCATCAGGCTTTTTGTCAC
>CAYPDN010000082.1:10694-12086 GCA_964409445.1 uncultured Granulosicoccaceae bacterium | reverse complement strand
CCCATCAGTTCAAACGTAGCAGCACCCCAGTCAAGCATATTGTCTTTACCGTAGTCGCCCAAACCAACGAGATCCCTGACAACACTCAGCGGCAGATGCGGTGCAAGATCAGTGGCGGCATCAAAACTTTTCTTCGCAACTACATTTTTAGCAAGCTGCTCAGCCCGTTCATTAATGCGATCTCGCACGTGGCGAATCTGCTTTGGTGACAGAGGTGCAAAGGTGATTTTACGGGTAACGTCATGTTGCGGCGGATCAGAATGCAGTGTGCTGCCAATCAGCAGCTTGTTTACTGATTCATCAACAGACACCCCTTTACCAGATTGGAAGCACTGATGGTCGCGGAGTGCTGCAACCAGTTCAGAATGACCACAGATTGCATGAAGATTATTCTTACTCAACCAAACAACAGGCCCAAGATCCAACATAGCCGCATAAGCGGACACCGGATCTGCGATGGTGTCAGATCCATAAAAATCGACATCGCAAACCGGGGCTGTTCCTGGTAAAGCTGACATTGTTGGTCTCCGCAATATCCACTGTAACAGTGTATCCTGATTGACCAACACTTAGCTACGAGACTCACTGAATGCTTTGCCTGCAACCGGGTGTAACACTGGATAGCACCGAGGAGTCAACACCCGGGTATGTTCTTTTCGCTCCGAGTGGTGGCAAGCAAGTTTTCCTTATTGATTACAACGGGCACGTGGTGCATGAATGGCACAACGATGGCGGCCTCACCCACTGGTGCTATTTGCTGCCCAATGGAAACCTGTTTGTAAACGAGCGTTGCGAGCGACCTGAAGGCGTTGTTCTGACAGGCAGTGGATTAATGCGAGAGTATGACCGGGACAGCAACCTGGTACATGAGCTATTCGACCCGTGGCAGCACCACGATGCCAGGCGTCTGGCTAACGGCAACACCGTATACCTGGCATTTACACCGCTCGATGACAAGCAGCGTGCACAAATCAAAGGCGGTGTGCCAGGCACAGAAACTGAGCCCGGAATTTTCGGTGAGTGCATAAGGGAGGTTGATAGTACCGGTGCCGTGGTTTGGGAATGGCATTTTACCGAATTTGGCCGCGACGAATTTCCGATACATGCAAACGCCAACCGCTGGTCACGAGGTCATACCAACACGGTTTACCCTCTGCCGGATGGCAATTACCTGATCAGCTGTAAAATTCTAAATTTACTTTTTATTATCGACAGACAAACCAGTAAAGTGATCTGGCACTATCAGGATGATGCCATGGGTGGACAGCATGACGCCCAGATGCTCGATAACGGCAATATACTTTTGTTCGCTAACGGCGCTTACGCCAGTGATTTGCATTACTCATCAGTTTGGGAACTCGATCCAGTCACTAAGAAAAAGGTTTGGTACTA
>CAYPDN010000082.1:5200-10594 GCA_964409445.1 uncultured Granulosicoccaceae bacterium | reverse complement strand
ACCTTCGTCAATCTCGTTAACCCCGGCGTTCTCGCATCCGCTGGCGCATGCGTTCCTGCGCTTCCATTGAGCCGTCGTGAAATGTGCCGAACCACTGATCCATCGGTGCGATTGTGCCGCCGTAGTTGCATTCGAAAAATTTGTGGTGCAGATAATGAAAGTAGCTACTGCTCTCAACGCCTACATCATCTTTGAGCAGGATTTTTTCATAACCGGTATGACTCATTGCCGCGTTGAAAACCGCGAATTGAAGCTGACAGAGAGCATTCAACGGGTGCAAAGCCACAATCCATTGCACGCACACCGTAGAGAAGTAAAGCATCAGCTCAACCGGGTGCATTGCGAGCCCCGAGAACGGCCCCAGTTCGATGTTGTAGTGGTGAATGCGATGCACTGACATATACAGCGGCCTGCAATGCAGCAAACGATGGGTGAAGTAAAAGTGCACAGTGTGGATCACGGGCATCAAAAGTATGAGCACGACAAACCAGACCCAGAAGCCAAAAGAACTATCTGTAAAGGATAGGAAGCCTGCAAAACCATTGGCGAACAGCCAATAGGTCGCTACCTCATAAGCTGTGATAATCGGCACCGCAAATACGAGGGTCCGGAACATGTTGTCACGAACCTGATCGCCGAATAAAAAGCGTCGGTTGTTTTTCGCAAATGGCCGGGTAGAAAACTCGAGCTTGTCGCCCTGCTTTTTGTAACTGTACAAATAAATATGCAGTCCGCCGAAAAATACGGTAGTCAAAAACAAATTGCGAACCAGCAGCCAGCCAATCCACCAGGCCTCCAGCTGATTCATATCAGCAAGGTCTGGTGTCAGTAGTGTCCATGTGGCTACAGAAATTAAGACGATCAACGCATTTAACGGCCACAGGTAGCCGGGAAAACCCGCAAACCATTTCGCGACAGCACGCGGGCGTGGTGGCCACGCGTAGAACGGCGGCAGTTTAATCAGCTCATCAGGGCGCCAATGCCCTTTAGCGTCACGATCACTCACACGGCACTCCGCTACCATTTAACTGCACGACCAGTGTCAAGCCTGTGAGTACTGCACTATTGTTCCGCATGCGTTTCGCGTTCACGTTTATGCCCGGAAGTATGGAATGAACCTAGTATAACAGGCTCATCGTCGACAGCAGAGCAGACGTTTTACGGTTAAGCTGTACGAATAAGGCGCGTCTGCAAGAGTTTACGCACTCACCTACAAACAGGAATACATTTTTAGACAGTCAGGCAATCGAAGAGCTGTTTGAAACAATCTATCAACCATGCGCGGACAGGATCAGAGCTATGCTGGCTACCAAACTTATCGACACCGGTGATATTCAAACAGTCGAAGCGGATACTCCCCAACCCGGTGCGCAAGATATTGTAGTCCAGGTAGAAGCTTCCGGAATTTGTGGTACAGACAGGCATTTGTATAAAGGGGAATTTCCCTCTGTACCCAACACTATATTGGGGCACGAGTTTTCAGGTATTGTCGTCGACGCTGGAAACTCCGGCTTGTCAAAAGGTACCCGTGTCACCTGCGACCCTAACACCTGGTGTGGTGCCTGCGATCAATGCCGCAAAGGTCGAGTTAATCTATGCGTTAACAATATTGCCACCGGCATTGCAAGAGACGGTGGCTTTGCAGAATACTGTGCCTTCCCGGCACATAAAGCCCATGTGCTTCCTGCAGATCTGAACCCGCTATATGGCGCTTTTTGCGAACCTCTGGCCTGCACACTCCACGGTATGGACATAGGCGCTGCGCAATCAGGTGAGCGCGTCATTGTTATTGGCGGCGGTGTCATCGGTTTGCTGGCTGTACAGCTGGCAAAGAATGCCGGTGCAGATGTCATGTTACTTACTCGAAGCCCGGCTAAACAGGAACTTGGCCGAGAACTGGGTGCTGATGTCACTGCCGGCTCTGCTGAAGAAGCTCTGCAGCACTGGTCGGATGGTGCCGAGCTTGTTGTTGAGTGCGCCGGTGTTGAAGATACGGTTGCAATGTCGCCTTCCCTAACCCGCACAGGCGGGCGCATTGTGATCTTAGGTGTTCTGCCAAGTGGTACAAAAGTATCTATTGAACCGTTTGATCTGCTGTTTCGCGAGATTCAAATGCACTACAGTTTTCTGAATCCATTTACCCATGAGCGTGCATCACAAATGATTGCCACAGGTGCAATTGAAATTGAACCACTGATAACGCGGGAAATTTCACTACGGGATATTGCATCTGTTGTATCCAACGAAGCACCAGGCGGTGAAGTGCGTGCTATCGCGGTACCTTAAAAATCTGAACACAAGCGACTTGTCTCGGCTGTTTCTGTCAACTACGCTGGCACAAACCTGAGACCACAGCTTACAACGAAAACAGCAGCGGACCCCGAGGGTTACAATTTGTTCTGCTGCAAATACCATGGATCTCGAAACCTAAGGAAATAACACGATGCTTCGCAATATCAATCCAATCCTCTCACCAGAATTGCTCTATGCGCTGCGTGCAATGGGTCACGGGGACGAAATCGCACTGGTTGATTCGAATTTTCCAGCCGAGTCCCTCGGGCCATCATGCGTGCGTGCAGATGGTTCCGACAACAGCCTGATATTAAAGGCCGTGCTTGAAGTCATGCCGCTCGATACTTTTGTACCGGACCCGGCGCTGTGCATGCAGGTAGTCGATGACCCGCAATCCGTACCAGACACCGTCAAGGATTTTCAGGCAATTATCAATACCGTTAGCGACGCACCGAGAGACATACAGTCACTTGAACGGTTTGCATTCTATGAGCGCGCAGCAAAAGCTTTTGCAGTTGTGCAAACCGGTGAACGACGTTTGTATGGCAACATTATTCTGAAAAAAGGTGTCATCAAGTGAAGATCGATGCTCATCAACATTTTTGGGATCTGCATCGCGGTGACTATGGCTGGCTGACACCGGATCTTGAGCCACTGTATAAAAACTTTGCACCGGCAGACCTTGAGCCATTACTAAAATCAACCGGTGTCGATGGCACAGTACTGGTACAGGCAGCCCCTACTCTGGCTGAAACCAGATACATGTTATCCCTTGCCGATCAGCATGATTTTATAAAAGGTGTAGTCGGCTGGGTAGATTTTGAAGCAGATGATGCGCTGGACACTATCACAGAACTTGCAACACTGCCTAAGCTCGTGGGTATCAGGCCGATGATTCACGACATCGAAGACAGTGACTGGATGTTAAAGGCGCAATTCACGCCGGTGCTCAAACAACTTGAACAACATAATCTCGTGTTTGATGCACTTACGCGACCCTTACACCTGCCCAACCTCAAACAACTAATAGATCGCCACCCCGATCTCAATGTTGTTATCGATCATGGTTCAAAGCCTGAAATTGAAAATGGAGTCATTGAACCCTGGGCTACGCAAATGGCGGAGATTGCAGCTGCGAGTAAAGCGAGTGTTAAACTTTCCGGACTGGTAACAGAAGCGGGTTCAGACTGGACAGTCGAAGCACTCAAGCCTTATGTTGATCACTTGCTGGAACATTTCGGCACCGAGCGCATGATTTGGGGCAGTGACTGGCCAGTTTGTACGCTTGCAAGCTCGTACAAAAAATGGCACGACTCAACTACTGAATTGTTAAACGGTTTCAGTGAAACAGAAATCAGCAATGTACTGGGGCACAACGCAATACGCATTTACGGCCTTAAACAATGAAAACAGCCAGAGTAACCGTCTTTACATAACTTAACCTACGACGCCAAAGTGAGATGATCCAGTGAGCAGCATAGAATTCGACCCTGCACCGTTTATTGCCAGTGCAAAAAAAGCACTCAAAGACAACAACAATGTTGCTGCACACTTCTCGCAGTGTCGCGACAATATGCTCAGGCAGGCGCAGGAAGTCATCGATCTCAGAGAGAACAATCAATCCGTGGTACCGGAATTAGCCTACTCTGCAATTCACAATAACAAAGTATCCAATGAGGACATCAATCAAATTCGCAAACGCGGTTGTGTAATTGTCCGTGGTGTATTTGAAAAAATGCAGGTACAAGACTGGAACAATGAACTCGGCCAGTACCTTGATGACAACCGGTACTACGAAAAAGCAAAAGAAAAAGCCGGTCTCGACGATTACTTTGGTGACCTTAAAGACACCACGCCACAGATTTTCGGTGTGTACTGGTCGCGTCCACAGGTGATGGCACGACAGGCAGAGACAATGGCTGTCACGAAGCGTTTTTTAAACCACCTGTGGGACCCTGCAGCACCTGCGGGCCCGGAGTTCGATCCCGATCACGATCTCAGCTATGCCGACCGTACCCGACGACGATCACCAGGTGACAATACACTTGGCTTGTCACCACATGTAGACGCCGGATCTTACGAGCGTTGGGTAGACCCGGCTTACCACCAGATCTATAAATCTATTTTTAACGGCAATCTTGAACAGTATGATCCGTGGCGTGCAGCATACCGCACGCAAACACGTGAATTTGAATCCCCTGCAGTGAGCTCAATGTTTCGTACCTTTCAGGGCTGGACCGCATTAACCGAACAAGGCCCGGGCGACGGTACTCTGCAGCTCTTACCCATTTCAAACGCGATAAGTTATGTTTTATTGCGTGCGCTGCAGGATGACGTGCCGGAAAACGAGCTATGTCTGGCAAAGCCCGGTCGAGCACTTGGCATTGATGAAGAATGGCATCCGGATATTTATTCCGCACTCTCAACAATACAAACCGTAGAGCCCGGTGATACCGTCTGGTGGCATCCGGATGTAATACACGCCGTCGGTAGCGAACACAACGGCAGTGAATTTGCCAGTGTTATTTATATTGGAGCAAGCCCCGACTGTTCCAAAAACAAAGCCTACGCGCAACGCCAGGCAGCTCATTTTATGGACGGTCGCAGCGCCCCGGACTTTGCCGCCGAAGACTACGAAGTCGACTTCAGTGGTCGCGCTACAATCGATGATCTAACCGATCTGGGAAAGCGACAGATGGCTATAGCCTGATCACTCACATAGAGACATATCGCAGTAAGTGTAAATCTATTAGTAGTGAGAGCATGGGCGGAGCGACAATACCAGAGTCTCAACAGCAGGCTTGTGAGCAATCTGTGCACGGCGACCAGCTAATATGGCAGTCACGAAAGCAAGGTAGAGCGTAAACAGATACAAAGGGTAAGCAAGGATGATTAAATCAATCTTACCAACAGACAACAATGCACATGCCGAGGCAATCAGTGACGCGACCCAGGTAGTAAGCGTTTCACTGTCAGGATCCCTGTATGCCTTGGTCACCGTCGGTACACTACCCAACAGACTGATACTAATAGTTATAGCAAGCATATAGGCAGCAGTATCAGTAAAGTACCAGAGAACCAATCCCATCAGTGCAATAAGCA
>CAYPDN010000082.1:0-5100 GCA_964409445.1 uncultured Granulosicoccaceae bacterium | reverse complement strand
CACTTTTCACGATATAGAGCATCGCTGACAGCAAGGGCGAGATCGATACAAATTGCAACAGGCAAACAGGGAATAGCGGAGGGACAAAAAAGGGTAGCATCACTCGCAGGTCGAGTGACAGGGCTGGCATCTCCAGAGAAAGCTATATAGATAAGTCTAGAGAGAAAGCATAGGACACCAGCTGTTTTAACCTGGGAATTTAGAGTTGCTCAATCGGTAGAGACCCGATCTGATCTGGTGGTTGTTACCAGTACTTCGGTTCGAGCACTTCCTGAATCAGGGGCAATGAAAGGCTCGAACCTACTATATTTTTACGCAACTTTAATCCGGACAATACCAGTGGTTTTAGTGCACGTCGTAACTAAAGCTCGGGATCCTCAGCCCAATACCAACGCCTTAACAGAGGAATATCATCCCACTCACGAATCACTTGTGGGCCAGTTGTGTCTGTGACAACAACGTCACCATCTTTTTCTATAAACACAGTGGTCACTGGCGGCGCCAGACCTCCTCCGGGAACGTCGCTTTTACGATCTTCACGGGATACAGAAACTTTATCCCCGTTTTCATCCACACGCTCTACCGGCGTAGCGTCATCAAGATTGATCGCCCAGTAGTTGCTGCCTCCCAAATTGGGATCACATATATTGGCCGCTTCTGTGTTGAGCATCGGGGAATAGCTAATAAATCTAATCACGTTATTTAATGTGTTGGACTTTCCTAAAATCTTTTCGCCAGCCTCATCCATATTGATATACCAGCCATGTTTTCCGGCCAGAGCAGTTTCAGCGTCTTCAACTTGCTGGTCTGTTCCCTCACCGATAAGATTCAGTGTCGTATCGTAGAGGTCATCTAAGTGCGTGATGGGCTTGTAGCTATTGTCGGCACGCTTTAACCCATACGTGGCCGGATTTCGCTTCGCATACGGATACCGAAACATAAAAAACTTGTCTTCAATCACTGTATCCAGCGGGTGCGCTCTATAGCCGGATCCTATAGCTACATTAATAGTCTTTTCACCATTGATTTGCGCCAGGGATAAATCCGGAGCACTGTAAAAGCGTCGTGCATCAGCTTCGGAACCGTCCTTACCGAAGTCTGCAATAACTCCTCCGTCAACCAGATCGGACCTGTTTAAGCCATTATTTATATCGAATCGCCAGACTCGCCCCCCCATATCACCAACGTAAATTTGACTAAGAAGGTCGTTGTTATCAGAAATTGCGATAAGGTCAGACGGAAAACTGTAGTTCATGTCAGCAAAGGTTTCGTGATGACCTGTTGCGGGTTGTACCGTTCCGAGACCACCTTTCCAAATTAATGAACCGTTCAGCGCATCAACAAAATACAGAGCGCGGCCGGATTGATCGGCTTCACGTACAGTTTTATCGTCCTGTGAAGGGTCATAACCCCCCGCAAAGATCAGTACCTGCTGAGGATCATTAGTGCCAATCTGGATTTTCGCAAGCGTGGGCTTAGACCAGCTTTGTCCAAGCTCGCCAAAGTCTCCAGTACCACCTTTAACGCTCCACATAAATTTAGGGTCGGCTCGGTTACTTACATCGAGCGCATAGTAATTTCTCCCACCACGACGCATACCAGCATACAGGTAGGCCTTATCACCATCAGTTGATTCTATGTAGCCGTTGCCGTTGTTGTCTATTGTCCACAGCGTTAGATCACCGTCCATACCATACGGCTTGCCACCACTGCGATTTATTGTTCTGTCTTCAAAGAGCGTCTTTACGTTCTTCAACAATTCAGGCGGCATAAAAGCGAAGTCTTCGGAACCGTTCTGCGCATCGATAGCATGTAAAAAGCCTTCATTGGTACCAAAAAATACTACCGATTCGGGATCGTCATTTTCAACATTGTCATCGTCAGGGTTGCCGGGCCCATAGGTCACGAGAACCGGTGTTGAATGTAGCGGATCTCCGATGTGGTGACGAGTGTCGTTAGTACTTTCATCTTCGTCAGCATCCTTAACGTCAAATCCAGTCAGCCAGTCCACCAGCTTAGTAAGCTCAGCGGTATCTGCAGCACCAAACACAGCTGGTGTAATAAACGTGTTGTCAGTGTCTATTCTATTAGCAGCAGTGAGCAACGATTCTGTACCTGCATAGGTAACAATATTTCTATCAAGTGGATCCAGCTCGTGTGCAGCCCCTCCCAGTGTCACCTCGGATCCATCTACATCAGCTGACCAGTAGCTTCGGGCGGTAGTTAAAAATTCTCCGGTATCTTTATCGATTGCAATTGCCGGAACCTGATCTTTAAGAACGGGGCCATCGAATTTGTATTTTTTCAAGTTTCCGTGCCACGCATCTGTGCCTGCAGGTTCAAACAATGCAAGATAGACATCATCTCTGTGTGACAGCCTTGAGGTCTGATCTAAAGTGATCGCAGGCGCTACAAATGTACTGCCACCTTCTGACACGTTAGTTACGATATCCGATAACGCGAAAAGTAATTCCGAGGCCGTCTCTGCCTCATAGTAATCGCCTCCTCCGTCTTCAGCCAGATCTTTTATCCAGTCACTTTTAATATTGAATCCTACGGCGTGAGTAATGACATTTTGTTTTCCATCCACATCATTTGACAGGTCATTCTCAAACATATGCTTTGTGAGCTCAGCACCGCACCGGTAGGGAATGTTAAGGCCGGTAATATCGCAATTCCCACCGTGACGCTCCTGGACATAAGCGATGGTATCGTGCCATTCCGGAGGTTTGCTATTTCCGCCACCTATCCAGGGTTCGCCATCAGATAACAACACCATATAATTCGGCTGGCACTCAAACTCTGCCGGAGATTTATAAACCGGGTTTCCGGTAATTATTTCGGCTTCACATTCCGGGGTGCTAAGCCTGGAATCCATACAATGAACCGGTCTCACCTGCGTGCCACCTGTATAACTGTCCGGGTGCGACAACCGTGTCCGGTCATCATCGATAGTATTGATATTGTGAACATGCCTGTTTTTGCCATGATTAACTGCCAACCCTGCAAAATAGCGATGCGCCTCCTCTATTGCACCGACTGTGGGCGTGCCAATTATCGTTCGAATATCCGCAAGCTCGCTCTTTATTGCTGACCTGGTATCACCCGCAAATTCCAGAGCCGTTCTGCCCGGGATTTCATAACTTATAGTCAGAAGTGCTACTCTTTTTGGCGATTGATTCCTGGTGTGGAATTTACGAAGATCGTTAGCACCCCCTCCGGATTTTTCGAAGAAAAAGGACATCCGGTTGCCTTCCTCCCAACCGGGATCTGCAACGATTGTGTTTACCAGCGGGCTTAAGTCTCGAGTCCTTATCGGCACTGTGTTTCTGTTTATGAGCGGCACTGCCCAGTCGAGGCCCGGTAATTTTGCACGTGAGCTTAAGTTGTTATTAACTTCTTCGAAACTAGCCGAATCGGTAGTATTCTCCATCGAAATATTGGCTCTCAGGTTGCCACCCCCACCGGACTCCCAGCTGTCGAATTCTATAAATGCCTTTCTTACGTTAACACCCTGCGGAATAAGCACCTCACTGAACTGAACACCAGTCATAACATTGTTGCTAATCTCAAGCCTGTTGCCAGCTATGTCCACTGCACCAGTGGCGTGCACTTCAACGCTGTCTGCTTCAGCGCGGTCAAGTGCAAAGGTGGTTGATTTAACTGCACACCCGCCACTTTCCGGAATACCGGCGAGACGGAATTTCACTCGCAGAATGGCACCTTTACGGTTGTGTTGTTCATACCCATAGATACTTCTGTAACCGGCGCCGTCAATATGCAGACTGACAGCATTCCCGCCACACCAGTCAGAACGACTTACAATGGGCTGCAATAAGCTTGAGAGATCCGGGGACTGATAAATAGAATCTTTCACCCATGCATTAATGCCATTCCAGGCTACGGTATTAGCGTGCCAGTTTCGTCCACTAATCGTAAATGTGCTGTTACGTGCGAATGGTTCAGCGTCTGCGACATCTTCAACTTTGATGGTATTGTTAGCGGGGGCACCGGTATTATGACTCGAAGTAAAAACTATTTTGGCCTCCTCAATGGTCGCACCCTGAGGGATATTTAGATCACTGAACCGCATTGCGCTAATGTGATGACCAGGTGTACCGTCAGCCAGTGCTATATTTTTTTGATAAGTAACAACGTCGCCGTTAGCACGTTCAACTGCATCATCTTCAGGAGTGTGCACCGCTGCCTGCGCTTCGAAAATCGTATTTTCGTCACACACCGAACCGGGGCAGGCATTCGCATTGATATCAGTAACAGGATAAACTACCCGACCACCGTCTACCCCGCCAAACCTCATAACGCCGACATTTATATTATCTGCAGCGTCAAGCACATCACGAACAGCGGAATTCATTCGACTCAGCCGGGTGCTATTGCCAGCCTCTGAATCGTCATCGCAGCTGAAATGTTTCTCGACATCACCGTTCTCACAATCAAACCACGGCATCGAATCAGAAGCATCCAGCACGAACACTATATTCGGCTTTACGCCATTTGATGCCGCGGTATTGAAAAATATCTCTGTGTCATCTGCCCATACGGGGTTCAGCACGATGAGAGTGAGAAGTGCGGAGTAAAATACTCTAAGCGGTGAAAGCAACACGAAACGATTCAACATTGTTACCATCCAATCCATTGTTTAAATCCAGGGTGCAATGAAAATTGCTAAAGTGTTTAGTGCAAATACCGTGCTACTTCGTTGTTAAAATGCAGCATTCAATACCCTTGTGATAAAATTACAGAATGAAGCGGCAAAGAATTGACATCACTGATAAGGTATTGCGTCAAAAAACAAGAATGGACAGCCGCAGACCCTTTTCATCAGATTTATTTGACGCTCACATGATTGGAAGGACCCGACGAGACACATGGTATTCGAGCTGGCAATTGCAACTTACTTCATACTAAAGAAACATCAGCCTCTAGCGCATGCCGACCTGTAAAATCACTACAGGTATAGAATCTTTACTTCTTTTTTAGTGACGGTCTCCAGATGCGAGACAAATTGCTATATAGAAAATATTTTCCACTGACAAAAACTATTTTTAGTGCAGAGATAATATTTTGATAAATTAGTTA
>CAYPDN010000081.1:0-12116 GCA_964409445.1 uncultured Granulosicoccaceae bacterium | reverse complement strand
CTTCCCGGCGACGGTTCAGGGTAATTACTTCTCAGCTGCTTGTTCTAATCCAGTATACCGGTCGGAATTCG
This sequence comes from uncultured Granulosicoccaceae bacterium, assembly GCA_964409445.1. Lineage (GTDB taxonomy): Bacteria > Pseudomonadota > Gammaproteobacteria > Granulosicoccales > Granulosicoccaceae. The sequence continues at coordinate 12,045 of CAYPDN010000081.1, read as the reverse complement.
TTGACAATCCTGCCTCTGGTGGGAGAATGAATCTCAGGGAGCATCCGCTCCCCTTATTTATCCGTGGGGAAAATTTAATGAAAGCGATTAAGCAGATTAGCGCCGGTGTTCTGTTGAGTGCCGGGCTTTTAAGTGGCGGGATTTTCAGCAGCAGTGCAATGGCAGCCGAGTGCATAGCACCGGCAAATCCAGGTGGTGGCTGGGATTTCACCTGCCGTTCAATTGGTAAAATCATGTACGACATCGGGGCTGTTGATAAGCCGATTCAGGTCACCAACATGGCCGGTGGCGGTGGTGGACTTGCCTACACACACGTGGTCAGTGAGCGTTCTACTGATGAAGAACTGATCGTGGCGGCCTCTTCAGCTACAGCAACCCGTCTGGCTCAAAATGCGTTCGCGGGTATGACAGCAGACCAGGTGAAGTTTCTTGGAGCCATCGGCGCTGATCCTGGTGTCATTGTGGTTGCCAAAGATGCACCATACCAATCACTCCCTGATTTGCTTGATGCAGTTAAAGCAGACCCTGCTTCAATTACCTTCGCAGGTGGTTCCGCAGCCGGTGGTTTTGATCACCTTAAAGTTCTAATGGCACTTGGAAGAGCCGGCTTTAGCGATATCTCCAAGGTAAAGTATATTGGCGTTGACGGTGGTGGTGATGCCATCACGCAAACTATCGGTGGCTTCACTCAGGCAATGACTGGTGATATCTCTGAAGTTGTTGGCTTTCTAAAGTCCGGTGATGTTCGCGTACTTGCAGTACTTACCGATGATCGCATTCCCGGTGACTTCAATGACATTCCAACCGCAAAAGAGCAGGGTATTGATGTGGTAGCGGTGAACTGGCGTGGATTGTATGTGCCGAAAGACATCTCTGACGAGGCTTATCAGAAGTGGTCCGGTGCATTGGCTCAGGTAGCAAAATCAGATGAATGGGCTGAGCAGATGAAGGCCAATGGTCTGGCACCATTTACCAAAGTTGGTGACGACTTTGCAGGTTACCTTGATGGCGTAATTGCTGAAGTGAGAGAACTTTCTAAAGAACTCGGTGTTATCAAGTAGTGAGCGACCGGATTTTCGGTTCGTTAGTATGTCTGGTAGCGCTCGCGTATATCGTGAGCGCTACTCAAATTCAGGAGAGCTTCATGACCGACCCGGTCGGTCCGAAACTCTTTCCGATCATTATTGGCAGTGTCGCATTTGTTTGTGCGCTGACCGTAATTTACAAACCAGATGAGTCGCCGGACTGGCCCGGGCCTGCAATTTTTTTGGCTCTGTTGTGTGCGGTGATAGCGCTAGTAGCTTACGCATATACACTCAAGCCACTTGGTTTTCTTATACCAACAGCGGTGGCGTCAGCGGTTATCAGCTTTCTTATCCAGCGTAATTTTCTGACCGCCATTGCGACCGGTGCAGGTTTATCACTGGGTCTGTTTGTTATTTTTAAATACGCGCTCGGCCTCGGTCTGGTAGCGTTTTCTAAAAGCCTGACCGGATAACAGACATGGAAGTGCTATCGCTGTTAGCGAACGGTTTTTCGGTCGCTCTTACTCCGCACACTTTAATGCTTGCGGTAGCCGGTTGCATTATTGGCACTATGGTTGGTGCGCTGCCAGGGCTTGGACCGTCCAACGGTGTCGCCATTCTTATTCCACTGGCGTTTTCACTCGGGCTTGATGCCACACAGTCACTCGTGTTGATGACCAGTGTCTACTATGGAGCGATGTACGGTGGTCGAATATCCTCCATTCTGCTTAATATTCCGGGTGATGAACCGGCGCTAATGACCACACTTGATGGTTACCCGATGGCACAGCAGGGGCGTGCCGGTGATGCGCTGGTATTGTCCGGTGTTGCGTCTTTTGTCGGTGCTACGTTTGCCACGATCGGACTCATGCTTCTCGCTCCGATACTTGCCAGAGTGGCTTTTCTATTTGGTCCTGCAGAGTACTTTGCTTTGTACCTGCTGGCGTTCTGTACCCTCGGTGGTATTGCATCGAAGAATCAACGCAAGGCAGCAATTGCAGCCTGTATTGGTTTGGGTATTGCGATGATCGGGCTCGATAACAGTACCGGTATGCCGCGCTTTACGTTTAACAATCTTCACTTGTTTGACGGAGTTGATTTTTTGGTGGCGATAGTCGGCTTGTTCGCGGTGTCCGAAGTTTTTATCTTCATCGAAAGTCACGGCAGGAATTCAGCTATTGGAGTAAAGCTTGGAAAAATCTCAATCCCGGTTAAAGACATTGTTAAAAGCTCTGGTGCAATGTTGCGATCGTCTGTGGTGGGATTTATTGCCGGGGTGTTGCCCGGTGCCGGTGCGTCTCTCGGAAGTTTTCTCGCCTATATGTCTGAAAAGGCGATCTCTAAAGATAAAGATACATTTGGTACAGGCAACCCGCGTGGTGTAGCAGCACCGGAGGCGGGCAATAATTCAGCGGCCGGCGGTGCACTTGTACCGATGTTGACGCTCGGTGTACCAGGCTCAGGCACTACCGCGGTACTTCTTGCTCTGTTAATGACACTCAACATTACACCTGGTCCGCTGTTGTTTACTGAGCGTCCAGACCTGGTGTGGGGTCTTATTGCCACACTCTTTATTGCTAACTTTGTGTTGCTGATACTGAATGTACCGTTGGTAAAAGTCTTCGTTAAACTGCTTAGCGTACCTGCATGGATACTGTTACCGGGTGTCACCATGGTGTCTTTCGTCGGCATCTATTCTCTGTCCGGTAGTCATTTTGATTTATTGCTGATGATCGGCTTTGGTGTTTTAGGTTACTTTCTACGCAAAATAGACGTACCGACAGTACCAATTATCCTCGGGATTCTGCTGGGTAATCATATGGAAGACAGTTTGCGGCGTGCGATGGTGATTGCAGGCGGAGACTGGACATATCTTTTCTCCTCACCCATTGCAATCGGGCTTTGGGTGGCAGCGTTTGCAGGTTTCGTGGCGCCGGTATTTTTATCTAAATTTTTTAAAAAGCCACAAGCTGTAGTCGATAGCAATAAGCCATGACAACGCGGGTACTGGTGCCTTCCGGTGTGCTCGGTCTTGGCTTTGATGCAGATGCCTTAAAGGCAGGAGTGCTGGCTAAGCCTGATATCATCGCGATAGATGGCGGCTCTACCGACAGTGGTCCTTTTTATCTGGGCACTTCCAGTTCCAAGTATTCGCGTGCGGCCTGTAAAAGTGAATGGAAAGCGCTATTGCAGGCGCGTGAGCAACTGAATGTACCGTTGGTTATTACTTCATGCGGCACATGCGGCAGTGACAGCATGGTCGACTGGATGCTTGAAATTACGCGCGAACTAGCTGCTGAACTTGCGCTCAGTTTAAAAGTCGCCACCTTGTATTCCGAACAACAATCAGCTTTTGTTAAAGAGCGTCTGGTGCAAGGCAGGGTAACCGCACTTGAACCTGCAATTGGCATTGACGAGGCAGCGCTCGATTCGATGAGTCATATTGTCGCCCTTGCAGGTGTTGAACAGATTAATGCAGCCCTTGAGACGGGCGCTGATGTTGTATTAGCTGGCAGAGCAACAGATACCGCTGGAATCGCAGCAATGCCTTTGTCTCGTGGTGAGCACGCCGGCGCTTCATGGCATGCGGCAAAAATCGCTGAGTGTGGTGCACTTTGCTCAACGAATCCTACCAGTGGTGTAATAGGCATTGATGTAGATAATGAGAGCTTTACTGTATGGCCTCTGGCCAATGGTGCGCAGTGTACCCCGCACTCTGTCTCGGCCCATATGCTCTATGAAAATGCAGATCCACTTACTTTGTATGAACCTGGCGGTGCACTGAAAGTCGCGGACGCAGTATACGAGTCAATAGATCCAGTCAAAGTCCGGGTTACCGGTTCGCATTGGGATGTTTCAAGTAGCTACACCGTTAAACTTGAAGGTGCACGTGCCGTCGGTTTTCAGTCAACGCTACTGGCAATACTGCGCGATGCTCATTACGTTCGCAATGCGGGTGCCTGGGTTGAACGTTTGACCGGCTTTCTTGCTGAAGAAATCAAACGTCGTATGCAACTGCCGGATGAAGACTACGATATTGAATTCCGATTAATAGGTGTCGATGCAGTTTTGGGAGAGCTCGAAACAAAAGATTCTCTGCCGGCGGAGGTTGGTGTGCTGGTGCTTGTTACGGCTGTAACTGAGGAGTGTGCTGATGAGATTGCCAAACTGATCAATCCGTTTTTACTGCACTATCCGTTGACTGATAATGAAGAACTGCCGACATTTGCGTTCCCTTACTCACCTGCGCAAACAAATCGCGGACAGATGTTTGAGTTTTGTCTCAACCATGTGATGGAACTGGATGACCCAATGCAGGCTTTCAGACTTGAAGTGCACAAGTTATAGCAATGAGTACTGTAGGCGATCGTGTAGCAAAAATACGCTCTAAGAATGCCGGACCTTACTGGCTCACTATCGATGTGTTTTGCGGCTCACAGATGGTATATCGGGAGTTGCTGGATACACTTACTAGAGCCAGAGTGGCTGGAATATATACAGTTCCGGAAGAATCGCTGAAGCGTTTTGAGCTGCCATCGTTGAATGTTATTAAATTTAGTTTCCCAAGAAGTACAGTGCAGGGTGGTCGGTTTGATCGCGATATGCATGGTGCACAAATGAGTGTATTGCTGGCAGAGCTCGAAATATAGCTGCAGACTGAGGGTTTTAACAGCAGCGAATACAGCGGCCGAATAGATTCTTGTATCACCTCCATTGTTTGTCATTAGTAGTGATTGATAGAGATATCAACGATCAAGTTGCACGATTGCGTGGTTACTGGTGTCGGGCAATGAACTGGAGCGTAGATATAGTGTCCTATGTCGGGACTTAGCGCTAAAATATGATGACCCCTAAGGTAAATTCCACAGAAACATCGGCTTTCCCGGTACAGTTGGCGGTAACATGCTGCTCCCTGCATAAAAGCGAATCGTGCGTGTGATCATAAGAGTGATCAGCTTAGTAGTAATTTTCTACTTTTTACCGGCCGGCTGTATGGTTGCGCGGCATAATGTTACTGACGGTAATCAGCCGTGGTGGGAATTACGCCGTGACAGCAGCGAACAGGCACCGCCGGCTGAAACTACAGATGAGGCAATAATACAAGTCTACGCTGCCAGAGCTGCCCGATGGCGCGGCTCTGTAGGTGTACATACCTGGATTGTGACAAAACGCCGGTCTGAGAAAAGCTATACCCGTATGGAGGTTTTAGGTTATGCCGTTCGTCGAGGCCGTGATGCTGTCAGAATACGAGGTGGCTCGCCCGATAATTACTGGTTCGGCAATCGTCCTGAGTTGCTGCGGGATATCCGAGGTGCTGCAAAAGTAGAGGCACTTATAGAGCGTCTGCACGAGGCTGCCAGCTCCTATCCTTATAACGATGTTTATACTGTATGGCCGGGACCAAACAGTAATACGTTTACAGCGTATCTTGCTCGCGCTGTACCGGAAATGCGTCTCGATCTGCCATCGACTGCGATTGGTAAAGACTATGTTCCGTGGAAGAAACTCGTTTCAAAAAGCCCCTCTGGCACCGGCGCGCAAATATCCTTCAAGGGCTATGGCGGGCTGCTACTGGGGGTGGAGGAAGGTTTGGAAATCAATGTCCTCGGATTTACTGCTGGTGTCGATCTGTATCCGCCTGCTTTAAAGCTTCCTGCTGCGGGACGTATTGGTTTCAGTGATTATCGACGTATAAACGAACCTGATCTCTAAAGCGCGTCTTGTTGCCTGGCTTTCTTTAAATGGAATTCTGCTGGCAGTATCAACTCTGATTTTTAACTCGCTCAGACTTAGGATCATACATTGGTCGCAAGCTCACATCGCACGCGTGACGCTGGCCTGCGATCTCTATTTCATAATTGCTGCCAAGGACCTCTTCTGCAGTTTGTCCTTCACACGGAACATAGCCGAGTCCGATCGCACCGCCTAGCGCATGGCCATAGTTGCCCGAAGTGAGGTAGGAGACTATCTTTCCGTCACGCAGTACGGGCTCTGCATGATACAGCATCAGTTCTTTATCCTGCATTTTGAACTGCAACATTCGGCTGGAAAGTCCGCCCTCTCGTTTTTGCAAAACTGCATCACGGCCGATGAATTTCGGTTTATCAGTTTTAACTGCAAAGCCCAATCCAGCTTCAAGCACGTGGTCTTCATCCGTGATGTCGTGACCGAAATGGCGATAGCCTTTCTCTATACGGCAGGAATCCATCATGTGCATGCCGCAGAGTTTAACGTCAAGCTCAAGACCAGCCTCCAGCAGGGTTTCAAATATATGGGGCGTCTGATCTGATGAGCTGTAAATTTCAAATCCAAGTTCTCCAACGTAAGTCACGCGATGCGCCCGTGCGAGACCCATACCTATTTCAATGTCGTGTGCTGTACCAAACGGATGGTTTGCGTTTGACCAGTCGTGAGGGCTGACTTTAGACAGAAGTTTCACTGCATTTGGGCCCATGACTGCAATGACTCCTTCCGCAGCTGTGACATCGACCACAACAACTCTGGAATCTTCGATATGTCTTTTTAACCAGGACATATCGCGAACAACTGTGGCTGCCGGTGTTACCATCAGCCAGGCAGTTTCAGAAAGACGGGTAACTGTGATATCTGCTTCAATACCACCACGATCGTTAAGCATTTGCGTGTAAACAATTTTGCCTGTGGGAACAGACATATTATTGCCGCAGACTTTATTCAAAAATGCTTCTGAATCTGCCCCTTCGATACGGATCTTGCCGAAGGAGGTCATGTCGTACATACCCACGTTTTCACGCACCGCCATATGTTCCGCGGCAGAATTCTCAAACCAGTTTTGTCGCTTCCAGCTGTATTCGTATTCGCGACTTTGGTCTTCGTTGGCATACCAGTTTGCACGTTCCCAACCAGCAGCTTCACCAAATACAGCGCCTTGCTCTTTAAGCAGTTCGTGCAGAGGGGAGCGTCGAATGCCGCGGGCGGTTGCCATCTGTCTGTATGGGAAGTGATCAGCGTACAACAGACCAAGTGTCTCCGATACACGTTCGGTCAGGTAAGTTTTGTTACCCATAAACGGCTGCATGCGCCGGATGTCTACGTCGCTTAAATCAAACGGCGGATGACCGTTTTCCATCCAGTAGGCGAGTGCCATTCCGGCACCGCCAGAGGATTGAATGCCAACAGAGTTAAAACCCGCGCAGACAAAAAAGTTTTTAAGTTCCGGTGCTTCGCCTAAGTGATAAGCATCGTCAGGTGTGAAGCTTTCAGGGCCATTAAAAAAAGTATGTATGCCTGCATCACCCAGCAATGGCATGCGATTGACCGCCATTTCAAGAATCGGTTCAAAATGATCGAAATCTTCCGGCAACTGATCAAAGCAGAAGTCTTCAGGGATTCCGTTTACGGCCCAGGGTTTGGAAACCGGTTCAAAAGCACCGAGTAATATTTTACCGGCATCTTCTTTATAGTAGGCGCATTCATCTGGTACGCGCAGCACCGGTAGCTGTGTTAGTCCGTCAATACTTTCTGAAACAATATAGAAGTGCTCACAGGCCTGCAGTGGAACATTCACACCTGCCATGCGACCGATTTCATGAGCCCACATGCCACCGCAGTTGACTACAAAGTCTGCAGCAATCGAGCCCGTTTCATCGCTGCCATCGCGCGCCCAGGTAACCCCGGTAACCTGGCCATCCGCTTTCTGAATTGACGTTACGTTTACGCCTTCTATGACTGTCGCGCCACTTTGCCTGGCACCTTTGGCAAGTGCTAATGCAATATTTGCAGGGTCACCTTGTCCGTCTTTTTCAAGGTAAACAGCCCCGGTGACGTCTTCGATATTAAGGTGCGGGTAGCGTTCTTTAACATCGGCGGGTGTTATCTCTTCTATCTGTACGTCAAACGCACGTGCCATGGAGGCTGATCGGTAGATCTCTTCACGGCGTTCTTCGGTTAAGGCAACGGTAATTGATCCGCAGCGTTTAAAGCCGGTTGCAACTCCGGTTTCTTTTTCAAGGTCGCCGTACAACTCCTGGCTGTACTTCGCCAGGCGCGTCATGTTTTGTGTTGCTCGAAGTTGTGCAATAAGTCCTGCGGCATGCCATGTAGTGCCACAGGTCAATTGCTTGCGTTCCAGCAGAACAATGTCTTTCCAGCCTTGTTTGGCGAGGTGGTACAGAACCGAACAGCCAGCGATACCACCGCCTATAACAACCGCGCGGGCACGACTGGGAACTGGTTTGTCACTGGCTGTATTGCCGCTGCCGGTTTGGTTTTGGGTCACGCTTTAGCTCTCACGCGTTCGTTGTCCGGGTCCCACAGTGGTTTATCTTCCTGAACCACAGCTGGTCGTCTTTCACCAAAAATTTCCACTTCGAGTTTGGTACCCGGTGCGGTTAAGTCTGCCTGTAACATGCCGAGTGCAATCGACTTGTCGATGCGATGCCCCCAGCCACCTGAGGTGGTTTCACCAACCACCTTGTCGTTATGCCACAGCGTTGACATGTAAGGTGCATCGCATTCTTTTGCATCAACGACCAATGTAACAAAGCGCTTGCTCACACCTTCGGCTTTCTCCGCCACTAGTGCTTCCTTGCCAACAAAATCACCTTTATCCCAGTTGATGAAACGATCCATGCCACCCTGCAGCATGGTGTAGTCGGTAGAGAGATCACCTTTCCATGCGCGGTAGCCTTTCTCAAGACGCAGTGAGTTCAGTGCGTACATACCAAACGGTTTGATGCCGAGTGGCTCACCTGCTTTCATGATGGCGTTAAAGATCGCGACGGTGTCATCAACTTTAGTGTGTACTTCCCAACCGAGTTCCCCGGCAAAAGATACCCGCACCAACTGACACCAATTGTCGGCAATTTGTACGCTTTGATGGCTGAGCCATGGCAGTGAGAGGTCCGCTTCGCTTTCAAGTGACGCGAAAAGTTCACGAGATTTAGGACCACTGACAATCAGACAATGAAAAGCATCAGTGATATTTTCTATGCTGATGTCTGAGTCTTTAGGCAAATGGCTCTGTAACCACTCAAGATCATGCCATTCTGCAGATGCTGCAGTAGTAAGAAAAAACATATCGTCTGTAATTGCCATTACAGACATTTCGGTCACGATACGTCCTTTGGCATCACTGAAGTAGCTCAAGCCTAGCCGACCTGTGCGCGGAATATTGCCAGTGGTTAAGCCGTTCAGCCAGTCACGAGCCCCTGCGCCCTGTAATTTGTATCTGGAGAAACCGGGCAGGTCGAGGACGCCTACTGCGTCACGCACGGCGTGACATTCGGCACGAATGCGCGGGTACCAGGGGCCTTCACGATTCCAGGTTTGTGTTGCTTCTTCTGAAGTATCATCACCTTCCTGTGCAAACCAGTTAGGACGCTCCCAGCCATTGTACGGACCAAATTGTGCACCCAGCGCTTTCATTTTATCGTGCAGTGGAGAGTGCTTTTTGTCTCGTCCGTCGGGCCACTCGTGATACGGGAAGTGCATCGCGTATTCGTGGCCGTAGACTTCCATGCCTTTTTTATTGCAGTAGTCCTGATCGGTATAACCTGTAAAACGACGGGGATCACAGGACCACATGTCCCATTCGGTATTGCCTTCAGTGATCCACTCGGCCATGACTTTACCTGCACCACCTGATTGCGCAATACCGAAGGTAAATACACAAGCTTCATAGGCGTTGCGAACACCTGGCATTGGACCGATAAGCGGGTTGCCGTCAGGTGTGTAGGGAATAGGGCCGTTGATACATTTATTAATGCCGACTTCACCCAGTATTGGTACTCGTGCCATTGCATCTTCTATATGCCACTCCAGGCGCTCGAGATCGTCTGGGTATAGCTGGAATGAAAAATCATCCGGCATCTGGTCATCCGGTGTCATCCAGTGACCTTTACAGTTCAATTCGTATGGGCCCAGGTTCAGTCCGAACTTTTCCTGTCTGAGATAGTAGGAAGAATCAACATCTCGCAACAGTGGCAGCTTTAGGTTGTTGGATTCACTCCACTGTTGAAGCTCGGGAATTTGTTCTGTTAGCAGGTATTGATGGCTCATCGTCATCATCGGTACTTCACGACCACCAAAGGGTATGAACCAGCGTCCCACTTCCTGTGCTCTATAACCTGCAGCGTTAACTACTTTTTCACAGCGGATGCTACCTTGCTCAGTTTCAACTACCCAGTCTTCACCTGACTGACTGATACCAGTCACAGGACAGAAGCGTATAATTTTTGCGCCGAGATCGCGCGCACCTTTTGCTAACGCCTGAGTTAGCTGTGCGGGATCAATGTCACCGTCATTCGGGTCGTACATGCCACCTTCGAGATCGTGCGTTTCAAGAAACGGATAGTATTTTTTTAGATCATCAACTGTGCACATGTGGGTATCCATACCCTGGTAGCGACCCATACCATTGACGCGCTCGAACTCCTGCATGCGCTCCTTGCTGTGTGCAAGGCGTACAGAGCCGGTGACGTGATAGTTCATTGGGTAATCTACTTCGTCTGAAAGGCCGCGATACAGTTCTGTAGAGTAGCGCTGCATATTCATGACCGACCATGACGCTGAGAATGTCGGCACGTTGCCGGCGGCGTGCCAGGTTGAGCCCGAGGTCAGTTCGTTCTTTTCCAGCAGTACGCAATCGGTCCAGCCGGCTTTTGCCAGGTGGAACAGTGTGGACGCGCCAACTGCACCGCCGCCGATAATAACAACGCGGGCCTGTTCAGGAAGTTGGGCCATCTTTCAGTCCAGTGTTTTAGTAAATTACGCTCGATTCTGATCTGCCGGCACAATTCCGGTCAAGTGCCAGCATAAGCTCGAGCTATGGGTCAGAGTACGCCGTTTTCTGCACGGTGCGACACGGTGCTACTTAGCCGCTAATGCAGTGGCAGTTTAGCGAGAAGAATATAGGTTGGACAGGAGGCCGGTAGTTAAATAGTGCTGAGGAATTCTTCGTAGTCGTTTATGGCACTGCTTAGAGCCAGATGGTTGTGAGAATGTTGCCAGAAACTCACCAGCTTAAAACCCGAAAGACAGCTGCCCGGGCGTGTTGACGGGCAGGTCCAGATAGACTTTACCTCGAACAGAACCAGTTCGTCACCGCAGACATCCTTTGGCATCCGGAATGCGAGTTCATAGGTCTCACCGCGCTTGACCGGTGCGGTGCAGAGCATGCGAATGCCTTCCAGCGATATATCCAGGATCTGGCCGAACTCCCGCCGGGTCACCTGGCAGTCGACATGCACAGGGAACTTCAGGTTTTGACGAGGGAAACTGCGCCTGTTGTATTCTTGTGTGCTGCTCATCTGTATTCCTGACCAAACTCTTTTACCGCAACCAAAAGTACCCCGATTGCAGATTCACTCTGCGGGGGTATCAGGGTACTTATAGGACAGTCCTGAGGGTTGGCAACCAGCGAAACTGTTTTAGTGGATGCGAGAGCATGTAATTCGTATCATGCGCCACAGATTTGACTCAAAAGTCGCGTAAATCATTGTTTATCCGCATATTTACGGATTAATTTATAACTTTCTCTCATTTCATAAAACAGGAAATTTCAGTATGAGTGACGCAGTAAAAGATCAGTTTTCCGAAGATGATTGGTTCCTGATTGCAACAGTGCCGACTATGGTCGGGGCAGCGATGGCCGGTGCCGGTAAAAGCGGCATAATCGGAACCGCCAAAGAGGCGATGGCGAGTATGAAGTCGCTGGTCGCTGGTAAGAGTGATTACCCGGATAATGAAATTATCAATGGCATACTGGTAAAGGCTGAAAACTTCACTGACGCCAAAGCGCAGGCTGGTGCCTATCGTGAAAAAGCCATGGCTCAGTTTAAGGAGCAGGGTATCAAGAGCCCTGAGGAGTTCAATGCCTATATGCTCGACAATGCAGGTAAAGCTGTGGCGTTAGTTAAAGAGAAGCGCGGCGAGAAGGAAGCCAACGAATACCAGACCTGGTGCATCAATGTTGCAAAGCAAGTGGCTGAAGCCGCCTCAGAAGGTGGTTTTATGGGCTTTGGTGGCGAGCAGGTGAGCG
>CAYPDN010000080.1:0-12133 GCA_964409445.1 uncultured Granulosicoccaceae bacterium | reverse complement strand
CGATAACGAGTAGCAGACATGGCAGAAGTCATCATCAAATCTGCCAGTTGGGATGCAGACAAAACAGCACTAATGTCAGTACGCGAGGAGGTTTTTGTCAAAGGACAAAATGTACCGGCATCACTGGAGTCTGATGACTTTGATCCGGTGAGCTTCTATGTACTTGCAGAGTCAAACGAAGGTGTTCCGATTGGCTGTGCCAGACTACAACCAAACGGCAAAGTAACACGCATCGCAGTGCTGAGCAGCTGGAGGCGTTGTGGTATCGCCAGACAAATGCTCGGCAAAGTTATTAAAATAGCCGGTGATCAGGGCATAGAATCGCTGTATTTACATGCGCAGTTGGCGGCAGTAAGTCTGTATGAAGAGTTTGGATTTACGCAGTGTGGTGAACAATTTGAAGAGGCGGGCATCCAACACATAAAGATGACAAGATCTGCAGACTAATCGGGTAGCCCAAATACACAGATTATAAACACCAGCTATATACTCAGACCATAATTTACAGATCGTATTCTCAAGCTCAGGGGCTTAATTAAGAGCGTACCGCATGGGCACATCAACAGATGCAGTATAATTAAAGAGGGTAAGAATAATGACAACGCTATCGATCAAGCTGCCCTGCTCTATTGCTCTATGCGTATTCGCGATCAGTATGCCACCGTCTTTAGCATCAACAGAAGACAGCCTGCAAAATTATCTTTCTCTGGCAACTAGTCTTTGCCAACAACCAGACACTGTGCCACCGCAACTGGAAGGTCACCAGTATTCAGAAGACGAAATCGTTATGCGTCAGTCACGCATTGGTCGCGAAAAGCTCTTTTCATCACCAGCCGGATCGGTAAAACTCGAAATTATAGAGCCCGCCGGCAGAGCACCTCGCACAGCTATGACTGCGTCATACAGTGACGATATAAGCAGGCCCGGTGTCTGGATGATGCTGGACAATGAATGCAATCTTCTTCAGGCAAGGAGCATTGTCTATGAAAACGAGTCACCGCTCTACATACAAACACTCGATGATTCATTGACTCCGCTACCTGGCAAAGAATGGCTCAATCCCCCACTGCCAGATAAAGGCAAATCAAACGGGCTTAAAGTTGCACTGATAGATTCAGGAGTAAACTACCAGCTTGATGAAATAGCCAATTCACTCGCGTTACACAAGGACGGCGGCATCATCGGCTACGACTTCTGGGACGATGATCAAACGCCGTTCGACGCCAACCCGGCACGATCAGCATTTTTTGTGCAAAGGCACGGCACACGCACTGCATCTATTACTCTCCGAGAAGCACCAGACATAGCACTTGTACCCTATCGGTATCCACGCCCGGATATGTCGCGAATGACCAGACTGGTGGAGCATGCAGCCGCCAACGATATTAGAATTGTAGGCATGCCACTAGGAAGCAACAACAACAGTGACTGGGTGGCATTTTCAAAGGCGGTTGAAGCACACCCGGAAATTCTGTTTATCGTATCTGCTGGAAACAATGGCAGGGATATAGATTTCAATCCAGTCTACCCCGCAGTTCTTGATCACTCTAATATACTGGTGGTTACATCCGCAGATGACTTTGTGCGTCCTGCAAATCGCACGAATTACGGCAGGCTCTCTGTCGACTACTTACTACCCGCAGAAAATATAGTTACCACTGACTTCAACGGTACACAGACACGAGTATCGGGATCAAGTTATGCTGTCGCTCGAATGACGGCACTTGCCGCACGTGTGCTGGCCGGCAACCCGAATATGACACTCGATGCAATTAAAGCGGGTATTAATAAGTATTCGGTCAAAGCAAATACAAGCCAGTTTGCATCGATCGGTTACATCGGTGATCCCATGGCCGACACCGCTAACCTTAATAGCGATACAGACGGTAGTTTCAAGGGAATATCAGGCAGTTCAACCAGTAGCGTACCGTTGAATCTGGTAGCCCTCGATAAAGCCTGGACAACAGAGAAAATCCAGAACTCTCTTACAGAACTAAATTCCATATACGCACAGTGCAATTTTTCCATAGATGCAAAGCACTTGATCCGAGTTGAAGGAGCAAGCTACATTTCAAACTTATCACCCGGCAACGCACTGACCTTACACAGACACCTAAAAGGCAAAATAACACCCGCAGCGGCGACAGTTTTTTTCGCAACAGACACAGATATGCAGACTAAGTTTGATGCAGAAGCATTCGGGCGCGAAAACACCGGTAACCGTCCGTGGATGCGAAATACTGTTTGGATAAGCTCGATTACACCTGACACAGGCAACGCTATCGCACACGAACTTTTTCATGTACTAACCAACAGTGGCCAACACAGCACGGATAAAGGGAATTTAATGCAGACGCGAACAAGCCCGGAAAATACCGGATTGTCAGAAGAGCAATGTCAGGCAGCCGTCACAACCGCCAGGTCATTCGACCTGATGTCTACAGATTAAAAGTTGCTTACCAGTTTTTCTGCAGATTTATCAATAACGAACAACTACAGCGAATCACCGAAAACAACTACCCAGTAAGTTACGAAGTTAGAATTCGGATCACGAACACATGCAGCACCGACTTCTGAGAATTCCTCGCTCATGATGTTGACACAATGCCCCGGGCTCTCAACCCAGTCCTGATTTACCTGAGCGTGATCTGACTGACCTGCAGCGATATTTTCACCTACCGCACGGAAGTTATAACCTGTGGCATCTACACGGTCGCCAACATTGAGCCCATCTGAACCACCGTGCATAAAGAAATTATTTTCGGCCATATCAAGACTATGCACCAGAGCCGCCTGGGCAAGCTGATCGTTCCACTGTAGTACCGGAACAGCACTCTGAAAGTCGACACCACACATGCGCGCTTCAATTCTGGATGCATTGGTTAGCTGAAGTAGAGTTTCCTTGAAGACAGACGGATCAGCTTCACATCCAACGTTAGCAGCGTTGTCTATAACATCCTGATTTAGTGTGAATACTGCATTCTGTTGATCTGTGACCTCAGATTCAGAAGGTGTAGTCGGTTCTTGTGAAGACGGCTGCTCCACTGGCGGCGACTCTGGTGGTGATACCGGCAGTGCTGTGGATTGCGGGTCAGGCAGAGGCGCTGTAGCAGGCACTTGTTCTATTGCTGCAGCTGCCACGGGTTCAGTTACATTGCCTTGCGAGGGCATAGTACTGGCTCCTCCACCACAAGCTGTTACGCCAAGCAGACCCAAAACGGCGAGTATTCCGGTACTGAAACCGGGCTTTACAATTGTCATTGGTACAATCCCTCTTTAGCGTCCTGAGAACAAATCAGAGCTGTCAATTACTCTGATTCGCTCGCAAGTACTACCTTTGAAAGCAACTGTCGTCGCTCCTCTTCATTATCTATCAGGCTTCCTGCCCTGTAAGCCATATTCAGTACTTTACGTGCATTGTTGTCATCACCAGTGCTTTCTATCGCCAATGCAATACCATGGAATGCAGAAACAGTCGCAAACGGATCAACGATAGTTCTGGCATGCTTCAAAGCCTGATTAAAAAGACCCATGCGAGCTTCAGATAGTGCGATGTATCTGATCGCCAGATCTCTCGCTGCAGTATTTTCCGGTAATTCCATCCCGGCTTGCAATGACTCACCCAGTAGTTCCTGGGCTTGTTTGATTCTACCCGCACTTTGAAAGTATATTGCAGCTGAGCTCAAACCAACGGTCCGTGTTTCAGGCTTACTTAAACTACGAGCCAGAATAGTTGTCTTCAGGAAAGTGTCCATTGCATCTTCGTTCAAACCTATCGCCTGTTCGGTATAGGCATAGTCAGATATTGCAAGAACACGTTCTTCCGGAGCTTTTATTGCAAATGTATCCCGACTAGCCAGGGACATCATGCTGGACACCTCGGCGTTTCGGCCAACATCGCTGTATGCACGCGCTAATCTTTGGCTACTCATCACCGCGAAGAGCTTGTCTTTGGCACGATCACTCAACTGTTGGGCAATATCAAGATCGCCTTTGTCAATCAGGTTGTCTAACAGGGCAAGAAACAGGCTGAGATCAGCTTCCCGATTAGACCACTGATCAAAATACTGATCAGCCGGATGCGCCACTCGATTGTTAACGCCAATCATCCGCTCACTTGCAGCCGGAACCGCCGCACCAAATCGCGGGCCGCTTCTGGCCCGGCTACCTGATTCCTGAAAGTAAGGCTCCAGATCAAGTATGCCATTGCTGTTGTCCGTGTCACTTAAATTAACCAGTAGCTCACCAGTCGACAGGCTTTCAAGATCAGCCCCGGGCTGCAAATCTGCAACTTTCACCTTCACCTTCATCTTTTCTACAGATCGACTTGCATCTTTAACCGTATCGAAGACCATGGATTCGGATTCAGCAGATGGGTTTATTGAACTCAGCGACCCTGCGTTCATAAACGCAAAAGTACCACCACCAATTAATACTGCCGCACCGGCAACCGCTGCTACCAGTTTCTTTTTGCCGCCACCCTTTGCAGAAGATTTCTTCGCTTTCTCGATCGCCGCAGCAGCTGTTGCTTCAGCCTGCTCTGTATCTGCTTCAGGCTGCTCAACAACAGGTGCTTCATCATATGAAGTTGTCGGCATTTCCTCACGCAACGAATCTGTCGCAGAAGCCGATGTATCTGCCAGCTCTTCTTCCGGGGTGAAGTTAGGGACAACAGAGTTGCCTGGCAATACAAGCCCACTGCCTGCAGTCGATTCATTTGAAGCATTCCCCGCTGCAGGCGCAGCCTCTTTAGCGGTTGAAACTGTATCAGGCGCAGGTTTAGGTATATCCGTGACAGTCGGTTTCTGAGCCGGTGTTTCATCCACAGGTGCTGTAGCAACAGGCGCGGGCGCAGCAGGCGCAGGTGCTTTGGGCTCTTCAGCTGCAGGAACCACAGCCGCAGGAGCTTCAGCCGGCTGATTGTCCGCAACCGGTGCGGCACTCTCACCAGTCGCTTCCGAGCTGGTTTCCTTTGGGGTAGCTGGTTCCGGGCTGTCAGCCTTTGAAGGGACTGGCTCACCTACAGTAAGGCCGCCATCATCAGCGGCCTGAGGATTGGCTTTTGCCTTAGGCGCTGTCAATGGAGCTTCTGAATCTGCAGACAGACTCAAACCGCCATCGTCCGCTGCTTCAGGAGCAGCCTTTTCTTTTGGAGCAGTTAAAGGTGCACTGTCGTCAGAGCTCAGAGACAAACCACCATCGTCTGCAACCACTGGCTCTTTTACTTCTTTTTTGGCAGGTGCCGGATCTATAAGCTCGGCCTGAAGATCATCAGCATTACTACCAGCCAACGCTTCTGGAACATCACTTTTCGAACTCTCTACTGATTCATCAGACCCTGCATTATCGCTTTGAACAACATCGCCCTGGGCATTATCAACTTCAGAACTTTCATCGTCAGGTTTAGCAGTACTCACACCAGTCGTAAGTGTTTCGAGATCATCCGAGAAATCTATATCCGAGACGCCTTCTTTTGGAAAGGAGTTTAGATTGCGAACCGCCTCATCTTCTTCCAGCTTTTCCATGTCCCTGGGTCGAGTTTCCTCAGTCTCATGAATACCAATTAAAGAGGCGTCTTCAGAAAAATCAACATCGTCAGCTTCAGCATTAAAATCAGGTTTTGCCTCCTGCCCCTCTTTCAGTCCTTTGGTGAGTTCATCACTGCCAACGTCTTCGAACTGATCACTGAAATCGTGATTGATGGCATCGTCCTTAGCGGTAACATCGTTCTTGGCGCGTTTAGCATTTGCCAGCCCACTTGGCTCGTCGCTACCCACCCCAACTGAATCCAGCTCGTCCGAAAAATCGACAGCACTATCTGCCTGGCCGTCACTTTTTTCTTCTGCAGCATCCTGTTTCTTGAACGAGGCAAGAGCACTATCCGCATCACCTATATCTTCGGCATCGAATCCCAGTTCGTCACTACCATCACTTGCTTCACTATTGGCTTCTTCAGATTCATTTGCGACAGGTTCATCAGCTTTAAATGCAGCCAGCGCTGAGTCGGCACTCTCATCGATAGCTTCAAATTCTACGTTTGGCTGAATATCACCATCTGCATCTGTTGCAGGAGCAGACGCTTCAGCCGGAGCTGCCGGAGTCGGTACCGATACAACTTCCACCCCCTGACCGGTGGGGACAATGGCACATTGCAGACCCAGGCTTTCAAGCTGTTCCTTACCCTGTTCTGCAAGCCCAGGCGCCACATCAGACTGAGCTGCATACGGCGCAGACTCGCCATAAGCACCGTCCAGCAATGCTTCAAACATGTAGGCTTCCTGCTTGAAAGCATCCACTAGTTTTTCAGACAATTTGGCTCTTGGAATGTCGGTATCAACACCAACCACCATTAGATCAACTGTATCAGTCATAAGTACTCTGCCGTATCATACTCGCTACCATGCGATGCTATTTTTTATTATCGGATACGGTACTATCGGTACAGATCGCAAAAAATTGACACTGATACTGAGACTCACCATTGAACACACCACATCTCAGCGATCTGGCGACAAAGAGAAACTTTTATAGTTCTATTTTGTGCAGTGATTCACAGGTATAGTTACGCGAAAATTGCGGCTAATTTCCTCGTCCGCGTACTATTATTAATGCACATACGTGAGCAAATTCACACGACGGAATTCGATTGACGAAATCGATAAAACCACAAAAGCAACAACATTGTGACGGAGTTATTTATCACACCATCGTCAAGCATGCGCATAGCATCATCGAACGAGTACACGGTTGATCGGATATCTTCTCCCTCTGTATCAAGCCCGAATACACCGCCGGCGGCAGAGAGATCAGCAGCTGCCCAATAAAGATCAATAGTCTCCGCACTGCCTCCCGGACTTGGAAAGTAGGTACTGACAAAATTCACATCAGTAAGCTCCAGACCCGCCTCCTCCTGTGCTTCACGCCTGACCACTTCGCTACTGTGCTCACCTTCCTCTACCATGCCTGCGATAACTTCAAAGAGCCAGGGGCTTTGTTCGGTATGCATTACACCCGCCCGGAACTGTTCAATGAGTAAAATTGAATCTGTCACAGGATCATAGGGCATCACTGCCGCCGCATGCCCTCTTTGCAGCACCTCACGATTAATAGTCCCGGTGCCACCGTTAAATAGCTCATGTTCAATTTTGTAGCTAAAGAGTTTGAAAAAGCCACTAAAAGACTCTTCCTTATTTACAATTTTCCAATCCATAGCTAGATCCCGGTATCGGAGTTCGCTTTCATGATCGACTCTACCAGTGCAAGTTCTGCAGGTGTATCCACACCTGGCCCCGGCAACTCTTTTGCAAGCGCCACATGAATCATATCGCCATTGTAAATAACCCTGAGCTGTTCAAGCTTCTCAGCTTCTTCAATATCGCAGGCGGCAAGCGAAGGATAGTTGAGCAAATAACCAGCTCGATAGGCGTAAATACCAATGTGCCGGTAGCTTTGACAAGATGCCGCATAGCTACCATCGCGATAGTGTGGGATACCAGATCGACTGAAATACATTGCCATACCATTTGCATTGAATACTACTTTAACAATATTGGGATCTTCAAATTCTTCCATTTCATCGATTGGTGTCGCCAGTGTTGCCATTACTGCAGCATTGTTTTCTATAAGATTTAGTGCCACCTGATTTATACAGGGCACCGGAATTAACGGTTCATCTCCCTGCACGTTGACAATAACGGTGTCGTCAGGCCATTTTAGCAGCGCAACAACCTCCGACAGGCGATCTGTTCCGGTCGCATGTTCGGTTGACGTTAAACACACATTCGCTCCGGCGTGTTTCACCGCATCAAATATTCTTTGATCATCAGTTGCCACAATGACTTCATCCGCTGCAGATTCCATCGCTTTTTCATAAACGTGCAACACCATTTCTTTGCCATCTATTTTTTCCAGCACCTTGCCAGGGAATCGAGTCGATTGGTAACGGGCAGGTATCACAACCCTGAATGAATGATCAATCTGCATTGCTTTGTCTCATTGAAAACACGCGCTCGATATACGTTAGTAGTTCCGCAGCCACTGAGTCATCGAGCAGCGCTGTTACCGGCAGGTACCAACAATTTTGCAATCCAAAACCACTGCACTTAACCCTGTCTTTTTCAGTCATAACTATTGGCAAATCATCATTAAACAACAGATCACTACGCTGAAACGTAGCGTGATCAGAAAATTCGTGTTGCACAATATCTATACTTCCGGCCCGCAGAAAATCGTAAAATTTAGCCGGCGACGCAATACCTGCCACTGCGTGTACCCTCTTGCCGCTAAACGAGGCAATTGGTGCTATGTCACTTTCATCATTCACATTTACAAGATTACTGCCAACCAGGGAATAGCCCGGCAGATCACCCGACATGTTGCGATTATTGCCGCTGTATATCTTAAAATCGACGGTATCCAATCGCTTTACCGGTTCACGCAACGGTCCTGCCGGCATACAAAAGCCGTTACCGAAAAGGTACTCGGAATCAATAACCACAATTTCAAGATCTCGCTGCAGAGCATAGTGCTGCAGACCGTCATCACACAAAACACAGTCTATATCGAAATTCGCAATCAGATGCTTAACCGCTGCGACGCGGCTACTCGAGACAACCACCGGCAATCCGGTTCGACTGGCGATTAAGACAGATTCATCTCCAACAACAGCAGGATCAGAATCCGATATAGCTACTGCCGGTACATCTTTTGTAGAACCACCATAACCTCTGGTGACAATTCCAACCCGGTACCTGTGTTTTGCCAGCAAGTCTGCCAAAGCAATAACTAACGGAGTTTTACCAGCGCCACCGACGGTGATATTGCCAACAACCACAACCGGTACCGGACTTCTCCATGAAGACAATAAGCCTGTGCGATACATAGTATGCCGCAGGAATGCTACCAGCCTGAACACAATTGAAACCGGCCACAACAACAGACCTGGTAATGATTTTTTTGACCAAAATTCAGGTCTCGACAGATTCATTAACTTAAAAATTCAAAAGTTAAACACGACGCGGGTAACACCAATTGGTAACACCATCAGCTGGCCGCGGTCTCAGAACCAGTCACACCCTGCAGAAAAGAGTAATAACCCTTTTTGCTTAATAGCTCGCGGTGGGTGCCAGTCTCTACAATTCGACCGTTGTCGATTACTATTATTCTATCTGCATTTTCAATAGTACTCAGACGATGAGCGATAACAATAGTGGTACGGTCTTTCATCAGTTCGGTTAATCCCTGTTGTACTTTACGCTCCGATTCTGTATCCAGCGCTGATGTCGCTTCATCAAGTACAAGCAATGGCGCATCTTTTAATATTGCTCTGGCGATAGCGATTCTCTGACGCTGTCCACCAGACAACATAACACCATTTTCACCAAGTACGGTTTGATAACCGTCACTGAGTTTTTCGATGAAGGAATCTGCACTCGCAAGCTGACAAGCTTTTTTCACAACTTCACTACTCGCTCCTTTCATCTGGCCGTAAGCAATGTTCGCAAGCGCCGTATCATTAAACAACACGACTTCCTGACCAACATACGAGATATGCTTTCGTAAGCTTTCAAGCGTGTATTCACGAATGTCAGTTCCGTTAACCGATATCACACCACTGTCTATGTTATAGAGTCTCGGCAAAAGATTAGCGATAGTTGATTTACCGCTACCTGAACCACCAACAAGAGCTACCACCTCACCTCGATCAACGCTAAAAGTAATATCTCGCAACACGGGTTTTCCTGACATATACGAGAAGCCGACGCCATCAAAACTGACACTAACGGCTGCAGCATTAAGCGCAATCGCGCCATTGTCTTGTTCAGATTCATCGTCAAGTACTGCAAATACACTTTCTCCAGCGGCAATGCCCGCCTGAATTTTCGCATTAACATTGGTGAGTGACTTAAGCGGCGCAAAAAGCATCATCATCGCCGTTATAAACGACATAAATACACCCACTGACACCTCGCCTACCATGAACCCGGAAGACCCAAGATATACAATTAACGAGAGTGCAATAGCCACTAAAAACTGAACCAGTGGTGAGCTCGCAGCAGCGGTCACAATTTCCTTCAAAGTCAATACTCGATTGCGCTCGTTTACTTTTTCAAAGCGTTCACGCTCGTACTGGTGCGCACCAAATATTTTCACCAGTCGCTGTCCCTCCACCGCCTCCTCAATAACAGATGCTACATCACCCATCGATTCCTGAATGCCACGGTTTAGACGTCGGAATCTTTTACCGACAAAATATATAATGGTAGCGATCAGCGGACAAAGAATCACAATACCGAGTGACAACTTCCAGCTGTGATAGAACATAAGACTTAAGAGACCGATAATTGTCAGCGTGTCGCGAACCAGCACCGTCAGAGACTCGGCCGCAACTACAGCGATGTTGCGCACGTTAAATGTCACACGCGAGATCATCTCACCAGAAGAAGTCGAGTCGAATTGAGTTGTCGGCATATCGAGATATTTATCGAATACCTGCTGGCGAATTTCTTTGACTACCCGCCAGCCAATCGAAGACATTAAATAGGTCGATACAAACGTACCAACGCCTCGCAATAGAAAAACTAACAGTATTAAAACCGGCACCACCGCAATGGTGGTTTTATCCCTTTCAACAAAACTGCCATCCAGCATTGGTTTCATTAGTGCCGCAAATGCAGTGCTTGATGCTGCATAGACAACCATTGCCAGCACAGCCAGGAACAGCTTTGCATGATACGGCCTGATATAGGCAAGCAGGCGGCGATAAACGGCATAGCCACTTTGCGGTTTTGTTTTATGGTCGGGGTTAGTCAATCAGGCAGGTCCAGCCGCAAATTTCAGCAAAGCGAGTGCCGCATCAGTAACCCTGACTTGCCGCCAATGGAGACTCTAACACTCGGTTTATTCCCCACCAATTTTAACATAACCACCAGCCGGTTAACCGGCATTGCCGTACTGACACAGCCCGTTAACCTCATCTATTGTCGGTGCCACCAGCGTCTGGACACCACCCGATATTCTGAAACTGCCACTGATGCACCACTCACCAGAAAATCTATTGCACCACTTTCTGCAGTATTGAACTGACGCGCACCGCTGGACTGGTAGCGCGCAGTTACTTCCTCCCTGGGGAAATCAAAACGATTCTTAAAACCCGTGCTATGTACTACATATTCCGGTTGCAACGCCGCGATAAACTGTCTGCCAGAGGAAGTTGCACTACCATGATGTGGCGAAAGTAGAATCTTTACCGCTTGCAGTTCACCGCTGCGCAGCAATCGACCTTCAGCGTATGCCTCGATATCTCCTGGCAGTAAAGTCTGCACTCCACCATCGGTCGAAATTCGCAGAACGCACGATCGATCATTATCGGACCCAATCATGCCGGAATCAGGATGGAGGATGCTAAACCTGACTGCGTCCCACTCCCAACTTTCACCCGACTCACAAACATCGTACGGTACCTCCGGTCTTTGTGGCAGCGGTGATGACAACATTAATGCCGATACATTGAATTCATCGAGCACTTCATCTGCACCACCGCTATGGTCACGATCAGCGTGAGACACTATTAGTCTGTCCACGGTAGTGATCGCAACAGATCGCAAATAGGGAATGAGCACAGCATCCGCTGCACTAAAACGCTGGCTGAATTGATCACCGGTATCATAGATTAATGTGTGGTTGGCAGTTCTGACAACAACTGATGTGCCCTGCCCGACATCTAAAAACGTGACCTGATAATCGCCATGCTGCAATCGGCCAAACTGCGGAAAAAATAACGGCAGAGTCAATAATAACGATATTGCGCGCAAACCCGGTGTTACCGGTACGATCATCAATAGCGCCGTAACAACAGACAAGGTCACCGCCGTTGTAGTGAAGCCGGACAACTTCACCAGCGCAAAAGGCACAGTGGAAAATATTTCCAGTAGCGTGAAAGTTAACTGCAAAAAATAGTCAGCGATGCCGAGGATAATAGTTGCCAGAGGCAAACTAACCAATACAGAAAGCGCAGACAGGAATACAAGTGGTGTCACTAATAAACCCACCAGCGGAGTTACCAGCAGATTAGCGATCGGCGCTACCAGTGATGCCTGCCCGAAAAATAACAATGTCAGCGGATACAAACCGA
>CAYPDN010000079.1:0-12575 GCA_964409445.1 uncultured Granulosicoccaceae bacterium | reverse complement strand
CGACCCCAACCTTGGCAAGGTTGTGCTCTACCAACTGAGCTATTCCCGCTTAAGCAGGGAATTATCGGCTGGCTTTGATTTTCTGTCAAGGCAAACTGCTTGCGATGTGCTGAATTTAATCCGTGTCAATTAAATGCTGTTGAATCCCGGGGCAGGCATTTTACCTCCACAGATGTGTGATCCGGTGTCCCGTGTCGCGGCGTTTCTGTGATCTCCCGCACGCTTGGCGCGGTGGTTCAAGTGAATTTTCTACTAACCGTTACCAGTGAGGTAGACCCCTAAAAAAACGGATAGTTAGAATGCGTTCCCGATTCATCCTGCCAGCGTTGCTGGTATTGCTGTTGTCAGCCTGTGATAGCAGTGATCCATTGTCAGTCAGTGTCACTGATGATCTCGAGCCGAGTTACGCAGAAGGCACTGAGCCGGTTATTGGTGCGGCTGTTGGTGGGCCGGCAGAGATCGGCAGCTGGGGACCAGTACTCGACTGGCCACATGTGGCGGTTTCCATGTCGGTATTGCCAAATGGTGAGGTGTTGACCTATTCGGGGTCCGAGCGACGTACCTGGCCGACAACCGAGCAAACCTATAGCGCGATCTGGAATCCGGACACGGGTGTGTTTCAGGAAAATCTGCATCAGGGCCACAACATGTTCTGCGCTGCGATGTCGATGACTGCAGACGGCAAAGTTCTCGTCAATGGCGGCCGCAATCAGGGCAACAGCCCATGGACCACGCTTTTTGACTACACCAACAATGAGTGGCAGACGGTTGAAAATATGGCCAGTGGTGGTCGCTGGTACCCGACAACTCTCGCCACCGGAGACGGCAGTGTTCTGACGGCACTTGGCACATCGACAAACACCCGCAATCCCGATATCTGGGATCCGGACACTGGTTGGCGAGTACTGAATGGAATCGATTTTCTTGGTATGCGGCAACGCAATAATGAACTCGGCCGTGTGAATGCATTCCCACTGTTGAGTGTCGCACCAAACGGCAATATCTATCACTACTGGGATACGGTCGAGAATCAGATGATCAGCCCGCAGGGCAATGGTCAGTCGCGGTCGGCGGAAGCTACCAATGATGGTGTTAACCATACTGGTGGTGTGCAGTTGATGTATGACATTGGTAAATTGATCTCTACCGGCAGGAATGACGGCAGCTGGGGTGGTGATGCGACGGGTGCCAGTAAAAGTGCATTTACCATCGACCTCAACGGATCAGCTCCTGATATTCGCACTGTCAGTAGCATGCAGCACAGTCGCAAATTTCATCAGCTGGTACCCATGCCTACCGGTGAAGTGCTGGTGGTGGGTGGCAATACTACCGGTGCGAAGTTCAGAGACAGCGGCAGTGTGATGGAACCGGAGGTGTGGAATCCGGATACTAATGAATGGCGTGGTATGGCTAACATGGCAGTCCCTCGCGATTATCACTCAACTGCGATGCTGCTTACTGATGGACGTGTACTTACCGCTGGTGGTGGTTACGCAGTTAACAACCCGAATTCAGATGGCACCCATCAGGATGCGCAGATTTTTTCTCCTCCGTATCTGTTTGCCGCTGACGGCACACCTGCATCGCGACCGGTTATAAGTACAACGCAGGCAAGTGTCGACGCTGGTGAAACAGTAAGTCTTACCACCACAGGTAACATTGCCTACTTTAGTCTGATCCGTATGTCGGCAACTACCCATGCGGTAAACACTGATGCCAGATTCTATAAGCCAGAGTATACCGCCACCGGTACTAACCAGTATGCGGTAACCATCAATTCGAATCCGAACGTAAGTATTCCGGGCTACTGGATGTTGTTTGCAATAGATAACAACGGAGTACCGTCAGAAGCACAGGTGATTCGTATTACCGCGCTGGATACTCGTCTTGAAAACCTTGCATTGCAGGGTATTGCGAAGCAGTCTTCAACGTTCGCGAGTACGCGGACTGACTTCAGCGCATCTAACGCTATTGATGGTGATCTTACTGGCGGCGCTTTCACGGGTTCGCTTTCACATACTAAAGCTGAAGCTCAGGCATGGTGGGAAGTGGATCTCGGACGCGTTGTTGATATCGATACTATTCGACTCTGGAATCGCACTGACTGTTGTTCAGATCGACTGTCGAATTTTCATGTCATGGTATCAGCGCAGCCGTTTGCAACAAATGATCTCGCTCTAAGCCGTACGCAAAATGGTGTTGTCGATTTCCCCACCAATGGTATTGCCGGCAGACAGACGGATATCAAAATTGCAGAGCAGGGGCGCTATATCAGGGTGCAGCTGGAAGGTGGAAATGCACTGCAGCTTGCTGAAGTTCAGGTGTTCGGTTCAAAACGAACGGATCTTTCCAACATAGCTGCCAGCGGTACGGCAACGCAATCTTCAACCTACAGAAATGATAGCTCCTACAGTGCGGGCAAGGCGATAGATGGCAGCACCAACGGTGACAACGGCAGTGACGGCGGTAACCTTATTGGTGGTGTTGGTGGCAGTGCGTTTGATTTGTCTTGTGCCAGCGGTGAAGTGTTAGCCGGCATTTATGGGACCACAGATACTTATGTAAACAGTGTTGGTGCAAGGTGTGTAGGTGTATCTGACCAAGGTGACTGGATCGGTCAGCCGCGAGATGCAGGCATTACCGGTACCGATACAGGCAGCCCCTACGGTGCAACCTGCCCGACAGGTTGGGGTGTCACGGGTTTTAGTGGCCGCGCTGATACTTTTGTAAACCAGGTTGGTGTGCAGTGCCAGAAACTGGTGTCACCAGATGCGGCAAGGGATTTTTCACGGCCGTTGCAGGCTGCCGGGCAAAACTCCGGCACTGAACACGGCCCGCTAAATTGTGCAGGTTCAGTTGCAACGGGTTTGATCGGACGGTCAGGCGGCTGGATAGATGCATTCGGACTGCAGTGTCCGACTGACGGTGATGGTGTTATAAGCCATACCCAAAACGATATTAACGCCTGGTGGGAGCTTGACCTTGGCAGAGTAGTGGACATTGACTCAGTGGTTATTTTTAACCGCACGGATTGTTGCACGGAGCGCTTGTCGGACTTTCATCTGTTGGTTTCTAATCAGCCGTTTAACAGTAAGGACCTTGATAGCACTATTGCGCAGGCAGGTGTATTCAATCGTGTTGTCAATGGTGCCGCAGAGCCTCAGACTGATCTTGTTGTCAGCAGATCTGGCAGATACCTGCGCGTACAGCTGGACTCTGGTAACAACCCTGGTGCTTTGCATATGGCAGAGGTACAGGTGTTTGGCGCGGAACTGTCGGAACCTTTGTCATTGCAGCCGGTGATCGCAGAACCTGAACAGCAGGGTTCGACCATTACTTACAACGCCAGTGCTACCGGCAGTGGAGATGTTCAGTATCGCTGGAACTTTGGCGATGGCAACCTCGATACGCCCTATAGCAGTAGTCCGACAATTACCCATAGTTTTTCAAGGCCGGGGCGCTATGTGGTTAGCCTGACAGTTCGTGATTCCTCTGGTGACGAACTGCGAAGTACTTTTACTCAGGTGGTCCATTTGCCAGTGCAAAGCGCATTACCTAAAGCCTCTGGTGGCATGTTGGAACACAGCACTGAATCACAGGTATGGAATGTAAATCCGGATAACGACACGGTAGCTGTAGTAGACACGCAGTCGCTATCTTTACTGGCAGAGATTGAGGTGGGCAGTGAGCCCGTCAGTGTGGCTGAAGCACCGGACGGCAACGTCTGGGTGGTTAACCGCCAGTCTGCAAGCATTAGCGTTGTTAATCCTTCGAGTCTGGCAGTTATTGCTAACTACCCGCTGCAGCATGCATCGCAGCCATACGGCATAGTTATGGATGCCAATGGTGCGTTGGTAGCGCTGCAGGCTGTAGGCCGCGTGCAACGCATTGGTCTGAACGGGGTTGCCGGAATCAGTGCCGATGCAGGTGCAAACCCTCGTCATCTGGCTTTAAATGCCGCAGCTGATACTTTGTATGTATCGCGCTATATCACTGATCCTTTGCCCGGTGAAGATACTGCATTTGTCACGGTTGATAATGGCGTGCAAAAATTTGGTGGTGAAGTGCTGGTGTTCGACGCAGCTTCACTGACTCCGCAAACAAGTATTGTGCTGGCACATATAAACCGTATTGCTTCAGAGCACGAAGGTCCGGGTGTGCCTAATTATCTTGGCCCGGTGGTTATTTCACCTGCCGGTGATTCCGCCTGGCTGCCGTCAAAGCAGGACAATATTCTGGCCGGTGATCTTCGCGGTGGTGCAGGGATGACGTTTGATCAAACCGTACGTGCGGTGACCTCAAAGATTGATCTTGCCACTAACACGGAAATTACCAGCTCCCGCATTGATCACGACAACGCAAGTGTTGCCGGCCACTCGGCTTTTGATCCGTTTGGTATAACGCTTTTTACGTCGCTTGAAGGTAACCGTCAGGTATCTGTTATCGATGTGCATACAGGCATTGAGATCGGTCGGTTTGATACCGGGCGTGCTCCGCAGAGTCTGGTGGTGTCAAAAGATGGTTCGAAGCTTTATGTGCATAATTTTATGGACCGCACCGTCGGAATCTATGACATTGAAGATATCACTCAGCGCGGTTTGGTAGCCAGTGCAGAGCTTGCAACCATTAATACAGTAAGTATCGAACAGCTGGATGCTACAGTACTGCGGGGCAAGCAATTGTTTTACGATGCACGTGACGACAGATTGGCAGCACTCGACTATATGAGCTGTGCCAGCTGTCACGTCGATGGAGAGCACGATGGCCGTGTATGGGATTTTACCGGCGTTGGTGAAGGCCTGCGCAACACAATTACACTGAAAGGTCGGGGTGGTACTGCCCATGGATTGATTCACTGGACCGGAAACTTCGATGAGATCCAGGATTTCGAAGGACAAATAAGAGACTTTGCCGGTGGTACCGGTCTGATGGACGATGCAGATTTTGCAGCCACCGAATCGACGTTGGGTGCACCTAAAGCGGGTTTCAGTGCCGACCTCGATGCGCTTGCCGCTTATATGGAAAGCCTGCAAACCGTTGATCAAAGCCCGTGGAAGAATGCAGACGGTACAATGACCTCAGCGGCACTTAACGGTGAGTCACTTTTTATCACCAAGGGTTGTGCAAGTTGCCACGAAGGTTCGCTCTTTACTGACTCTAACAGTGCACTGTTGCATGATATTGGTTCATCGATGTCTGAAAGCGGTCAGCGCCTTGGTGCACCACTTACTGGCTTTGATACTCCGACTCTATTGGGTGTGTGGAGAACCGCACCTTATCTGCATGATGGTTCTGCAGCTACGCTTGAAGATGCCATTGCAGCACACACGTCGATAGCAGTGACCGCTGCTGAGCAGGCAGATCTTGCAAGCTACCTGTTGCAACTTGACGCTGGCGCACCTGTGTTGCCACCAGTGCCAGTTATACCGCCAGTTCCTCCAATGGCGGCTGTTAGTGGTGTGTCGAATCCGCTATCAGGTACAGTAATTCAGGTAGACGGAATATTAAATGAATGGAATTCGGTTGTATCTTTCGGTGCAGACCCTGCCGATTCCAGTGGCATCAATTCTATTGACTGGGCGGAAGCCACTATCGTACATGACGATACTGATTTTTATATTGGCTATAGAAACCATGGCCCGGTTGACGAGAACTGGGGCTATGGAATCTTTATTGATGTAGACGGTAATACTAATACCGGCTTCAAAGGGTTTAGTAGCGAATTTCCTATAGGTGCTGACTACCTCATAGAAGGTAGAGTTGCCCAGCGCTATACAGGTACCGGCACGAACTGGAGCTGGGAGGAAATTGGTTCAACCGGGTACGCAATTAACGCAGACACCGCAGAGCTTGCGGTACCACGAAGCTTACTGGGCAACCCGGGTACACTGCGTCTGTTCTTCAGCGGTAACAATGCAGCAGTTGGTGGCGATACGGTAGATTATTATCCCAACGGTGTTGCGGATGCGTCTCTTGACAACACTGATCGGTTCTTTACCTATTCAATTGCCAACGCTGGCGGTAACTCGCCACCTGTAGCGCTGGCACAGAGTCTCAGCGTAGCTGCTAACCAGCCATTGGCAATCGTGTTGTCAGGTACAGATCTGAACGAAGATTTACTCAGGTATGAAATTGTTGATCAGCCGTCCAATGGTTCGTTGACCGGCACGCCACCTTCTGTGGTCTACACACCATCAGCCGGTCATCGTGGTGCTGATCAGTTTGCCTTTACGGTCAGTGATGCAACATCGACCAGTGCTCCTGTGATTGTCTCAATTGCAACCTTGGGTGATGCGCCAAATAACGAAACCACTATCACTGTTGATGGTTCACTGGCAGAGTGGGCGAGTATTACCTCCTTTGGTATAGATGCAGTTGACGCGACTGGGCCGGGTGATGAGATAGACTGGCTTGAAGGCTGGGTGGCACATGATGACAGCAATTTCTACTTTGCTTATGAAAATAACAACCCGGTCAATGTGAGCTGGGGGTACGGGGTATATATCGATACCGATAATAGCGAAAGTACCGGCTTTAGAAATTTTGATGGCAGCTATCCCGTTGGTGCGGATTACCTGATCGAAGCTAACGAAGTTTTGCGCTATACGGGTTCTGGTACTGACTGGAGCTGGTCGCTTGTATCGTTAAACGAGTTGCAGACCAGCGGTAATACTGCAGAATTAAGTATTGCCCGCAGCGCCCTGGGTAACCCCGATAAGTTAAACTTGTTCTACGTTGGTGAAAATGCAGCTAACAACGGCACTACTGTAGACTACTATCCGGATGCGGTTCTTGATACTGCATCTGCATCGCGGTTCTTCATCTATGACACTGGTAGTCAAAGTGTTAATACTGCACCGGTTGCTGCAGCGCAAACCTTGAGCGTGGCGCAGGACACAGCGCTTTCTGTGAACTTGTCTGCGGTAGACGCAAACGGTGGGGCGCTGACTTATCAGGTAACCAGACAACCTGCAAACGGTACGCTTTCAGGTGTTGCACCGGCTCTTACATACACTCCAAACGCGGGCTTCAGTGGTGCCGACTCTTTTGATTTCAGAGCCAATGATGGTGAGCTTAGTGGCGATGCCGCAGTAGTTACAATTTCGGTTAACCCGATCACCCCTGCAGGAAATGGATTTAACTTTGCACCGACACTGGCTATTGACGGCAATTTGCAGGACTGGGCAGGTTTTACACCATTAGCACCAGATGCTGCTGACATTGCGGGTAACCTTGAAAAAATAGATTTCCGACAAGGCTATATCGCTCATAACGATACAATGGTGTTTCTCGCGTATCAAAACGATGTGCCGATTAGTCAACTGACGTACGGCCATGCAGCGTTTATTGGTACAGATGATTCAGATGCTACCGGGTTTGCCGGTTTCTCATCCGAACTGCCATTTGCCGCCGACTTCCTGTTAGAGGGGACTGATCTTTATCGCTATGCAGGCTCTGGTAACAACTGGTTGTGGACTTATGTAGCGACAGTAAATTCTGGTCAGGTGGGTAGTGTCGCCGAGTTCGCTCTGTCAAGAGTGCAACTGGATAACCCGTCTGCAATTGAAATCTACTGGCGTGGTGACAATGCAGCGATTGCAGGTACCGAGGTAGATTTTTATCCGGATGAGGCCAGTAGTCCATCTTCTCCTGCATCGCAGCGTAGCTTTCGCTACGACCTGCAACCATAGTTTGTGTGAGGTTGATTGACATGAAGCTTAATAAACGCGCAACAATGATTGCGGTTGCTGTAACCATTGTTCTGACAGGCTGTGTTGCCAGCGATACATCGCTTGAAACCGCAGCGGATTTTGTCCCTGCACCTGTGTTAGCTCCTGAGGTGCTGGCAGCACTCGCAGCGCCATGTGAGGCGCAAAAGGATTTTCAGGTTGAGTTGAACGGCAACCCCGATGATATTCTGGTCGATAAAAACACCGCACTGGGCAAAACGGTCACACAAGAGAGATACTGGTATGCCGATGCCAGTATGATAGTTTTCTTTACCCACGCTGAGGGTGAGACCTGGTGCAATGTGTGGAACGAGGGTGGTGTAGTCTGGGACAGGTAAGCATTGTTGCATACTACCTGTGCCTTACCGCTGGTACCTTACCCGTTAGACTTTGGCAAAAACCTGGTTGGTTAAAACCAGCGGCCGACCATGCTTTTGTAGTTGTCAAAGTCGGTACCGAAATTTTCCAGCAAACTGCGTTCCTCCGGAATAATCTGCATAACAGTTACTACAGTGCAAAACACCAGCGGCATTATTGTTGGTGACAGACAGCGCATGATCAGTGCTGCACCGGTCAGGAGAATCGCCATGCCGAGATACATAGGGTTACGGCTGAACGCGTAAATTCCATCTGTTACCAGCGTCGTTGTATTGTCCGGGCGCAATGGGTTAATCGTTGTTTGTACGCGCCGAAAACTCAGCACTGCAAATATCTCTATCAGCAATCCGGCAAGAACAATTGCAATACCTGCTTTCACCGGCCATGTGGCGTCAGTGCATTGTATCGGGTAGTGTTTTTTCAGCAGCCACATTGCCAGCAAAGTAGCAGCGCCATAGACTGGTGGAGGTATCAATAACAAGAGTTTTCCTGTCGGTACTCAGCTTAAGCTATAATAACTCACCATTGACTTAGTAACGATGCCTTTCATCTTACAGAAGACAAAGGCTACCTGCGGCTGATTAAGCGTATTCTATGGCACAGATAAATATCAAACAGTTGGAAGCCTTTGTACAGGTTGCCGATCAGCAGAGCTTTCGGCTGGCAGCGAGTGTGCTTTCAACAACGCAACCGAATATTTCATCGCGAATATCGGCGCTTGAACAGCAACTGGGTGTCAAGCTGATGGAACGCGGAGCAGGGCAGGTACTATTGACTCCGATTGGCGAACGTCTTCTTGCAAAGGCACGTTTGGTATTGCGACAGATGGAAGAGTTTCTGCTTGCCGCCGGTGAAGATCATTTGTTTGAAGGTGTGCTGCGACTGGGTGTAACAGAGATGGTTGTTCACTCATGGCTTAGCCGTTACCTGGCCGCTTTTAAAAAACGCTTCCCGGGTATTGATGTTGATCTGCTGGTAGATTTCTCAGACAACTTATCGACTGCATTGTCCAATCGGTCTATCGATCTTGCGTTTCAAAGTGAACCCTGTGAGGGAGTGTGTAACGGAACCACAGATTTGGGTTGCTATAACATGGCCTGGGTTGCTGCACCTTCACTGGGATGCACCAGTAGTTTGTTGTCACTTAATGAACTAATGCAGTACCCGATTTTAACTCATGCCAAAGGTACGCAACCGTTCGATCAGCTTGCTGCACATATATCTGAAAACTCTTCTGATCGACCGCGGCTTGTGCCATCGACAAATCTTGCCGCCTGTCTGCATATGACTTTGGATGGTTTGGGTGTTGCGTGCCTGCCAGAGGTTATGGTTAAAGATGCGATAAAAAGCGGTCAGTTGCAGCAGTTGAATTATCAGTGGGTGCCGCAGGCACTGCAATTCCGTGCACGCTACGATGCTGATACTTCAGCTTACTATGTTAGTGAAGCAGCAGGGTTGGCAGCAGCAATTGCCAATTCGGCTTCTACCGATAAACCACCTGTGTCTGTTGAAGTTCCGGCTGAAGCGACTGAGCACGCCAGCGTATTGGTATAAGCCGATACGTTGCAGTATCAGTTGATGTTTATTAAGGTGTCGCGCCAAATATATTTTCTTCAATTCTTACAAACGGTGTATTGCGATCAGGTTGATAGAAAATACAGAGTCTGTCGAGTACCGGTGTGGATTCCACCATTGATTTATACAAATGGTTCAACCAGCTGAGATAAGCAGAATCGTTATGATCGTTGCAGCCGGACAACGTCATATGAAAATTAAAGTCATCAAGAATATACGGGTAGCCAAAGCGCTGCATATTTTCTACCTCGCTTTTAGAAAGTGACGCCGGATTGCGACGTTGTATATCTGCCTCTGTCAGAGGTGCTCTGTATTTCTCGAATTCAATGACACACTCTGATGCCAGTTGCCGGAGTGCTTCGGGCTGCTGCTCAAAAGCCAGTGCGTCGTAGCGGCTGGTTCTGATAGGTGCCAATCCCTCGAGACTGATCATCTGGCGCGACTGACAGAATTCCGCGACGTCCGCTATCAGGTTGTCAGCTGATTGACCCCGGTTCAGTTCGAACGGTGCTTTTATTGTCGCGTGGAATCCGTAGTGCGCCGGTCGCTGTATCCTGTCGCTCCAGACAGAAGACTGAGGAAACTCGACGGCCAGATCAGGATTTAACCAGTCGGCAGCATCCAGCGCTCGACGACGCAGCACCGTGGCTCCGAAGATGCCGAGCTCGGAATTGTCGTCCGGGGCAAAATATATGGCGTAGCGTGCAGTCACAGGCTGATGAGAAGTAAAACGTTAATACGGGATCCATCCAGTATTGCACCAAAGGTGCCGATCATAGGATGATACGTTACAGCGTGTGAGACACCACGTAAATCCATGAAAAAATTGATGATCCTGCCACGAATTCAGACTGATGAGCCACTACCTGACACTACCACCGCTTCTCGATGAGCTTGAACGCAAGGCAACACTGGGGCAGCGCAGCGAAGCGTTGTCTGAGACAGAGTTTGAAATTCTGTCGCAGTTGCTGCGTTATCCCGAAGAACCTTTATCACGCGACGCATTAAAGCGCGCTGCCGGCTTTGATGATGGTTCAGTGCCGGATCGCAAGCTCGACGCCTGGCTGAATCTGCTGATACGCAAGATGAATATACTGTGGCCGTTGTTCCCGATAGTCAGGTTCGTAATGCCTGATCACTACGTTTATTCAGAGACAGCGCCGAAACGAAAAACCTAGCGGCCTGCCAGCCATCCGCACTGGCCGCTCACGATGGCGGCCCGCTGCCCCACGGGATATTGCTTTCGCGAATTGTTTAGAAGTTATCTTTGCGACTGCGAATTTCTGCAAACACTTCTTCATCAGTGGCATCTGCCATATTGAGATGTTGCCTTATTGCCGGATCTGCAGCGCGAAGAAACGGATTTGTTGCGAGTTCTTCAGTCATTGTGCTTGGTACCGTTGGCTCGCCATTCGCACGCAGGGCTTTGATGCTTTTCACACGTTCTGCCAGAGCCGTGTTTTGCGGATCAACGGTGACTGCAAATGCAGCATTGGCTTCGGTGTATTCGTGGCTGCTGTAGACGGTAGTATCAGCGGGTAACTTCATCAGTTTGTTCAAGCTGTTCCACATCATTGGTGCATCACCTTCAAATAACCTCCCACAGCCTAATGTAAAGAGAGTGTCACCTGTGAAGACGGTTTTTTCTGTTGGCAGGTAATAGTTGATCATGTCCTTTGTGTGGCCGGGAGTGTGTATGGTCTGAACCTCCGTGCCCGCGAAGGTAAATGTATCTCCATCTGCTACTGCAGTGTCTACACCGGGTATACCGGCGGGGCCGGTAACATGACATTTAAACTGTTTTTTCAGTTGTGCAAGGCCTGCGACATGATCTGCATGATGATGGGTTGCGAGTATATGTGTCAGTGACCAGTTTTTTTGTTTTAGTGCATCAACTGCGGCATCTGCATCACCGCAATCTATGCTGGCTGTTTCACCAGACTGTGGTGCATGAATAAGCACGCCATAGTTGTCTGACATGTATGCGTATTGAAAGTACTCAAGCTTTGCCATGTTTGTCTCTGTGTTTGTCTCAGGGGGTTTTGTTGTCAGGTTGGTTTTAATGCGGCGTGCGTTTTGTTGTGCACTTTATGGTGCCTGGGGTATTACCAGCTGCCGGTGTTTTCCATTGATAGCCAGGGTTCTGCAGGTGCTTGTGCATCACCTTCCTGCAGCAGCTCAATAGAAATGTTATCCGGTGATACGACAAATGCCATACGACCATCGCGAGGCGGGCGATTGATGGTTACACCGGCGTCCATTAAGGACTGACAGGTAGCGTAGATGTCGTCGACTTTGTAGGCCAGATGGCCAAAGTTGCGAGAGTTACCGAGATCGTCTTCCGGATCCCAGTTGTAGGTTAGTTCAAGCTCTGGTGAGTTATCCTGTTTGGCTCGCGATTCGTCTTTGGTGCCGGCCAGAAATATCAGTGTGAATCTGCCTTGTTCGTGTTCTGTGCGGCGAGTCTCTACGAGCCCCATCTTGTTGCACCAGAAATCCAGTGAAGCATCGACGTCGCGAATTCTGATCATAGTATGTAGGTAGCGCATATCTGGTCCTTAAAATCCTGTCTGAATGGCCCACTCGCGGCTTGGTTACGGGCAGGTTCTGCTACGTGATAGACTACCAAAAACAAACACAGCGAGACAGAAGCGATGGCTATCACCAGAATAAAAAGTGGCGACCGAATGAGCCAGGCGGTTGTGCACAACGGAATTGTATCGACAGCCGGCCAGGTGGCGCAAAACGCAAAGGGCGCAAGCGCTACCGATCAGACCAAAGATATACTCAAGGCGATCGATGAACTGCTGGATGCCGCTGGTACCGATAAGTCTAATCTGTTGACAGCGACTATCTGGCTTTCAAATATTGGCGATTTCGCAGAGATGAATG
>CAYPDN010000078.1:10726-12589 GCA_964409445.1 uncultured Granulosicoccaceae bacterium | reverse complement strand
TTCTCCTATTGCTATGCCTTGCTCACCGGCTACTGAATAGAGCAGGTAGTTTTTACCGTCGGATCGAAAGACACCGGGGTCTCTTAACTGGTGAACCCGAGTCATGACTCCACCATAACGCGACAGCTCCGCAGGTTCGTCTGCGCCTTCCCATGCTTTTGCCGGTCGATGTAATTCCACGGTATCCTGGAGTTTCCAATCGCGCCATGGCTTATTTATTGGAATTTTCGACACCAGCAAACATTCGGGACAGTCACCAGCACGGGACCAGATTACAAATACTTCGTTTCTGTATTGAAAAATTGCACCGTGGCGATAATTTTGATCCGTTAATCTGGGACCGCTTACAAAGTCAGTGACGCCGTCGGCTGATCGATACAGCGTTGATCCCAATGCTATAGCGTAGTAATTACCTTCCAAGCCAAATACACGAAAATACGAATCACCCAGTAGTTCGGGCTCAACTTTGAAATCCAATCCGTTGGTCGAGTATGCAACGCGAGTTTTTTGAGTGCCGTTGTCCAGCCTGCCATGAAAATACATTTTTATTCGTTGTGTTTGCTCCTCAACATGAACGTCGGGTGATGCAATATGCGGGTAGTCACCGTCAATGCCTTCTGCAATCATTGAAAGTACTTCCGGCAGCATGTCTTCTTCTTTCGGTGCTGACTGACAAAATAGACTTTGCGAAAGTTGCAAAGTTCCAGGTGAGTGAATATGCCAGGGTCCTGTAAGTTCATCAGCATAGGCAAGGCGAATGTACCGCCCCTCATGGTGTGCAAAATACAGATAGTATCGACCCAATGGATTAGCAATCCAATCAGGTACTTTTATCAGTGAAGGGCCGTTGATGTTGTTGCCCAACTGCGGTGAGTTGTCTACATCAATTAATGTTCCGTCGGTCAGGTAACGGAATTGAATATCGGTTGTATTGATGTTGCTCATTTGCAGATACTTAACTTACTTCAATCCTCAATACTGCACTATCGTTAAACAGGCAGGCATTTCATACGGGATTGCAGTGCATTGCGTCAGCTATGCCTGCTGCGGACACTTACTTTCCTGGTTGCTGGATCGGCTCCAGCTGGTTTGGTCACTCAACCGAAACCAGCTATCGTCAGCATGCTTTAGGCCTGCTGGCAACGCTGGGTTTGATCGGTTTAATACACTAACCGGTACGGTTTGCCGTTAGTACCTGCGTGGCGATCCTGGTTCATCTCTTCTTAACGAATCGCGAATATCCATCAATAAATCTTTTTCAGATGGACCTGATTCTTCTTCTTTGTCGTCATTGCGAGTTGCGATTTTTATAATTATGAATACAACAGCCATAATAATCAGGAAATCTATAAAGCTTTGAACGAAGGCTCCCCATTTTAGCAGGATAGGTTCTGATCCGCTTTCTCCACCACCAGTTTCTGCGAGCATGAAGCCGAGATCACTAAAATTCACACCGCCCAGCGCCACACCTATTGGAGGCATGATGACGTTATCTACCAGTGAGGATATGAGCTGTCCGGAAGCAACGCCGATAATAATACCGGTTGCCATATCTATCAGGTTTCCGCCCAGTGCGAACTTTTTAAAATCCGAAATCATCCCCATTGCTTCTATCCTCAAATATCGAAAAACATTATTATAGTAGGTTAGAGCGCTGAATACTAAAAGGTGATAAAAAGTATTGAGAAGCAAAATTTGGTGACGTCTGCAGGCATGTACTCTTTGATCGGGGTATTACATCAAGAACTTCTTCTTTCGTTGTTGGCTTAGCACCGTGCCAGGCTTCAAATGCGGGTGGTCTGCACGCTCGCATCGGGATTAGTCCAAGTTGGATTCCTCTGTAATTCTGCTCGCGGGTGCTTT
>CAYPDN010000078.1:0-10626 GCA_964409445.1 uncultured Granulosicoccaceae bacterium | reverse complement strand
TTTGCCGATTGGATGCTTGCAGACAAGTCATCTGAAAACATCGCCTTTGTAAGCCGCATGGCCGCGCAGACTTCTTCAACGGTGATGGCGCTGCTAAATGCTGCAGCTGAGTATGATGACTACACCAATGACTTAAAGGCAATGGAGAGCAAAATACCATTGCTCTATATCGTGCGCAAAGAATGGGGCAATGCAGCCTCTTTATGGGCCAAAGAAAATACACCGAGTGCTAAAGTGCGTGCAACGATGAACTCACACATGAGCTTTTGGGAAAATCCGGAGGAATTTAACCTGGAACTTGAGGCATTTCTTGAGAGCATCAAGTAAAAATCTATTTCCCTGCTTTCAGTTGTTGCGAAGCCAGGAGCTGTTGATTGAGAAACACCTGCAAACAATGATTCCACGACGATAGCGCGACAACCTAACGAATTGCAGTCGCTGCTAAGGCCTTTGACCTAAATTAGTAGTTGTCGTATTGTGCATATACGGTTATAGAAAAACAGGAACACACTTGCCGAGCCAAAGTCATCCGAATATTCTCTTTGTTTGTTTTGATTCTTTGAGTGCTATTGGTGGCGCGCTAAGCGGCAATTCAGTTCACACCCCGGTATTCGACAAGCTATTCGATAAAAGCATTCGGTTCTCCCACGCTTACACACCGTGCCCGGAGAGTAGTCCCGCGCGCGCAAGTTTGTTTACCGGACTGGATCCCTGTGTACATGGTTTATGGACAAACGGCGTTATGCTGCCGTCACACACCCAAACCTTCCCCGATATTTTAAGCAAAACAGGTTACTCGAACTGGCTCTTTGGCCGTTGGCAGATGGCAGGCGTATCAAACTGGACAACTGAATCAATCCGTCATGGCTCTTTTTCGCACATCGAATGGGCGCATGGACCATTGCACCGGTCACGGCAGAATGCTTATCTATTGTGGCTTCAGCAAACAGCAACTGACCAATACGAAAAAATCTTCGCCTCTCAGCCTAACGCTGACGATACGAATATTTTACCGGAACAACGTAAGGCTATGTCAGAGTTGCCCGATGATCTTAGTTTTAATCACTGGATTGGTAACTCCGTACGCCAAAATATAGTTAAGCAACCAACAAAGCACCAGAAAGAACAACCGTTCCTTGCTGTAGCTGCAATGGCGGTTGGATCATCAATGGGTTCTGAGCCATGCGCCGACACTGATTGCGAACCATTGAACAAGCATGCGATGGAGCAGGCGGATCGCGCACTGGGTACTGTTTTAGATGATTTAGACAAACATGGTAAAGCTCAGGACACTGTCATCATCATAACTGCTGCACGCGGAACTGTTGAAAACGCGACGGGTAGTTTAGTGTGTGAGCAAGCGATCAGGGTTCCTCTGCTGATCCACAGTGACAGTTTTGATGCACAGACTATTGACAGACCGGTATCAACCATCGATATAGCTCCCACTGTGTTAGATATTGCTGGTCTGCCAGTACCTCAATCAATGCAGGGGACTTCGCTGCTTGGTGTGCTTAGCGGCTCTAAGAAACCAAGAGGCTGGGCTATAAGCAGGTTGCGATCAACATTCGATAATCAACGTCATTGGAAGACTGCACTGCGTGCAGGCAAGCTGAAGCTAGTGGTTAGTCACGGCGATCCTGAAAAGGGTAAGGAGGCAAGCTATGAACTGTTTGATCTGGACGCCGACCCGGGGGAACAACGAAATCTGGCCGACGATGATCTCCATTCAGCTGACCTTGAATCTATGCTAGATCTGATGATTGATGCACGTTGCGCTCTTGAAAATCGAATCGAACCACGGATAGCTAAATTCTAGGGCCAAACTTACAGGAAAGTTTATGTCGAAAAAAAGCCGTCCGAATATTCTGTTTATCTGCACCGACCAGCAAAGAGCCGACAGTTTAAATTGCACGGGTGCAAGCTGGGCAGTTACCCCAAACCTTGATCAACTTGCACGCGAAGGTGCTTTGTTTAAAAACTGTTATGTACAAAATCCGGTGTGCAGTCCATCACGGGCTTCCCTGTTCACCGGTAAGTATGTCGCAAATCATGGCCTTTACGCCAATGGTGTTCCAATGCCTGCCAATCAAAAGATGTTCACCCGCACACTTGCAGATGCCGGCTACGACTGCGGCATGATCGGAAAGCAACACTTGCATCCTTGCGATAACTGGCAAACAGAGCCACGCCGCGACGATGGTTATCGTGTTTTCGAGTGGGCGCACGGCCCAAATCACAGAGCACTGGAGAACGACTACCATCGGTGGTTACGTAAAACACACCCGGATATATTTGAAAGGATATTTCCAGACAAAGGTGGCAATGAAAATACCGAGTATGGCAACCAGGCCAGATCCGGCACACCTATGTGTCATGTTAAAGCAGAGGCGCATTATTCTCATTGGGTGGCCGAACGCGCTATCGATTTTATCAATCACCCCAGGGAAGGCAACCAAGGGGAGGAAAACGAGAGTTTTTGTCTTATTGCAAACTTTTTTGACCCGCATCATCCTTTCGGTGCGCCGCAGGAATATAGAGACAAAATTGATGCAGATGCCATTCCTGCACCTAATACGCGTGCTGGTGAGTTGCAAAACAAACCACTGCAACAGACAGCTTATTCTGAAAAAAGTTATAGCGGCACAGCGCCGGGCTATCAGGAATATACCGCAGAGCAGATTCGTGAAATACGTGCTCAGTATTTTGCCATGATCGCACTGATCGATCATGAGGTTGGTAGAATACTTGAAGCATTAGACGCAGCCGGGCTAACTGAAGACACACTCGTTGTTTTTACATCAGATCATGGGGAAATGTTAGGTAATCATCAGCAGCTCTTAAAAGGCCCGCAGCTTTATGATGATCTATGTAACGTGCCATTAATAGTGCGATGGCCGGGCAAGGTGGCAGCGGGCGCTGTGATCGATGAACTGGTTCAGTGGATAGATCTGCCGGCCACATTATTAAACGCAGCCGCATGTGCACCGGGGCAGGGGGTACAGGGACAATCGCTACTGCCATTGTTAAAAGGCCAGAAGACCGACTGGCGCAAATGGGCACTGTGTGAGTACCGCTATTCAGGTTTCACAACAGACCCACTTATCATGACAACGATGCTTCGACTGGAAAACTGGAAACTGATTGTCTGGCATGGTGAACCTGCATCTGGAAATCAACGAGAGGGTGAACTGTATAACCTGTCTGATGATCCGGAAGAACTCCATAACCTTTTTCATGATCCAGGGTTTGCCGATACACGCAGACGACTAAAAAGCGCTTTGCTCGATGTGATGGCCGAAACAGAAGACCGCTCGGAACCTAAAGTCCGCCGCTGTTGATTTGAGGCTAAGGTGCTTTTTTCAAATAACCTGTAGCTCCAGGGCTTTTTTAATTGACGGAGAATTTCACATATAGTAATTTACAATTCCAATATTGGATTATTGGATATCCATGAACAAAGCCTGCAACATGAATCCAAC
Organism: uncultured Granulosicoccaceae bacterium; assembly: GCA_964409445.1. Taxonomy (GTDB): domain Bacteria; phylum Pseudomonadota; class Gammaproteobacteria; order Granulosicoccales; family Granulosicoccaceae. The sequence continues at coordinate 7,144 of CAYPDN010000078.1, read as the reverse complement.
CGAGCGAACACTGCAGGTGTTGGAGTACATCATGGCTGCAGGACCAGGGCCGGTAAAGCAGGTAGATATTGCCCGTGAGTGCGGAGTGTCACCTTCAACGCTCAACCGTATCGTCAAATCTCTATCCGACTGGGGCTACTTATTTCGCACCAGTGAGAAATATTGCGTTCGCAACTTTCGGCTGGAGCGAAACGTACCGATGTCAGAATCCTATCTGGCAAAACTCGACAACATTATGCGCGAGCTCTCTGACAAGCTTGGCGTCTCTGCAGAGGTAGTGGTCGTAGCGGGTCATGAACTACTATGGCACTCCAAAACAGAACACCCTGATCCCGATGTTGTCATTCGTGCAAATGTCGGTTTTCGTCGATCCTTGTACGAGTTTGATGCGTTAGCACAACTTTTTCTTAGCCGTATTAGCTTTGAAGAAATTCAGGCACAGTTTTATATGGATGGATTTTTTGAAACGCTGCGGCATACCGGGCAGCAAACACAATGGGTAGATGCAAAGCCTTTAGAGGCGCGTTTGGCTAAAATGCGTTCAGAAGTTTTTGCCGCCGATATTGAAGGTAATCATATGGGCATCCGCCGTTTCGCAACCGTAGTGGAAGATCCATTTGGAAAATTTTTGCATCTGCTGACAATTGCAGAGCCTGCAAATGAAATCTCGAATAAAAAAGCGCTTGTAAGCCGTTATCGAAAAGCTTTACTTAGTGCGCGGGAAGAACTTTCGGAACTTGTCTCAAAAGAGCACTCTGCCAGACGACCGCGACCTAAACACCACGTCATGCCTCAACGTGGAGGATAAACCGAGGCAAATCCAGTGATATTAATACACAGCCAATTTTTAATCGAAAAAAATGAGAGGAAAAACCATGAAGTCCTTTATTAAAGTGGCATTAGTGACCGCCCTGGCCACGGGTACACCGGCCTTTGCAGCCGATGAAGAGATCAACGTTGTGATGTTCGGTATGCCGTATACCAAGGGCTTGCAGAAGCTTGCAGGTGATTTTGAAGAAGCGACTGGCATCAAGGCCAATATCGATGTGATCGGACAAGACGTTTTTGAAAATCGCATCACGTTATCTTTCACCGGAGGCTCAGGTGATATAGACGTTGTGCACACACCTGTAATTCAGGTGCAGCGATGGGTAGCTGCTGATTGGTTAAAGCCGATCACGTCCGAGGTTGATGCCATGGCTGTAAAATCAGACATCATGGCAGGTCCGCTGGATGCTTATGTGATCAACGGTGAGCAGTGGGCGGTGCCGTATATGGCGGCGACCGGTCTGATGACATATCGCAAAGATATTCTGGAAGAAGCAGGTGTTGAAGTACCAGAGACATGGGAAGACATGCTTTCAGTGGCCGCGAAAATTCACACTGATGAAACTGCTGCCATTGCGATGCGTGCGGTACCAGGTCAGGGTTTTAATATGTTCATCTTCCCTATGGTGATGCGTGCTTATGGAGGTAAGTTCTTTGAAGACTACACTGCAGGCGACCTGACGCCTGCAATCAATTCTCCGGAAACACTTGAAGCTTTGAATGTCTACATGAAGTTGTTGAACGAGTACGGGCCACAAGGTGCCGGCAACTTTAATTTTTCAGAGGTCAATGCTGCCGCCCAAAACGGTCAGATTGCTTTCGCACTGGAAGGCACTGGTGTCGTTGCGCAAATAGTCGATCCGGCAAAAAGCAAATTCGCTGACAAGACAGGCATCGCCCTGCCTCCCGGAGGTCCAGCTGGTCGTTCACCTGCAATTGCGGTACACGGCCTGGGTATTCCTGCTTCTGCAAAGAAGCCGGATCTTTCGGCCAAATTTATTGAATGGGCAGTGAGTACAGAGACGATGACCAAGATCGCACTCTCCGAATCGTTCTCTAATTTCACCACCGGACCTGTGGCAGAAAACCCGGAAGTGATTGCCAAGTATTCAAAAGTTCACCCTGACTTTTTGAGTATGCAGGCCGATGCACTAAACCTTGCCATCGGACACTATCGTCCACTGTTACCAGACTGGCCGGCATTGGGTCAGGCAATTGGTGAGAACATTAACGCAGCACTCAATGGTCTGGTATCTCCGGAAGAGGCACTGGAAGGAGCTGAACAGGATATGAAAGACATCCTTGGCTTATAAGGCTATACGTTTGGCGAATCCCGACGGGCATACGTTCGTCGGGTAACTCATCTACAGATATATGTCATCACACTCAAAGAAAGCGCCAGGTGCTACGTATGAACTGGAGCGCGGTTATCGTCGAATGATCATCCCTGCAATTATTGCAGTGGCGATATTCGCAATCGTGCCTTTGGCGGGTATGTTGGCACTGTCGTTCAGTGATTATCATCTGATTCGAGGCAGTAACGGAAATTTCGGTTTTCACAACTTCGTTAAGCTTGTTAATGACAAGCGCTTGATAAACTCTATATATGTTATGGCTGTGTTGTCTCTGTTTGGTGTCGCGGCACAAGTTATTATTGGTACTGCAGTTGCTGTTGGTTTGCAAAAGATTGTCGGTAAGTGGAGACTGGGCCGCGTATTGTTTTTGGTGCCTTATGCCGTACCTCATGTTGCAGTGGCACTGATCTGGCTGTCACTCTTTACACCGACGTTGTCACCGATCAATGCATTCTTTGATCTGTTCGGCATAACTGTACCGAGCTTTTTGACCTCTCAGAATGGCGCAATGTTCGCGATTATAGTGGCGGACACCTGGACCAATTTTCCGTTCACCATGTTGATCATTCTGGCAGCTCTTCAGGGTATCTCCCCTGATCTGGATGAAGCGGCAGCACTGGATGGTGCCACGCGAGTAAAAACCTTCATTTACGTTACCTTGCCGCTTTTATTGCCCGCGCTATTAATGGTTACGCTATTTCGATTTATCGATTCATTGAAGCACTTTCCAATGATCTTTGTGATGACTAAAGGTGGGCCGGGTCGATCAACACAGGCAACGAATTACTATGCCTATATTCAGACCTTCCAGAACTCAAACGTTGCCTACGGCGCCGCTATCGCGGTCCTGTTGTTTTTAATGGCCGCACTCATCAGCTTCTATGTCGCAAAGCTCAATCAGCGGGTGGCCTCGTGATTGATCGCAGTAAAGAGTTTCGATTTAAGAGATCACTTGGCCTGACGATGATGCTGGTGTTGCTGGCTTTTGCGGCATTACCAACACTTTGGGTGCTTATTCTATCTATCCGTGAACAGTCAGCCCTCTTTGAACCAATCTGGGAAAGTCCGTTAGCTGTTACGCTGGAAAACTTCTTTAACATTACCCGGTCTGACTTTCCCAAAGCGCTGGTAAACAGTTTTATTACTGCAGGGGCGTCCACCGTGCTTGCGATGCTGGTAGGAGTGCCTGCGGGTTTTGCGTTGGCTAAGTCGAGAGTGTCGGGTAAGTTTATTGCCTCGTGGATTTTACTTTTGTTGCGTATGGCACCACCCGTCGGTTTTGTGATTCCTTTGTTTCTGCTCTATGTGAATGCCGGACTTATTGATACCTACACCGGGCTGATCTTCGCCTATATGACATTAACACTGCCACTAATCGTCTGGTCTATGTGGAATTCCTTTTCACAAGTACCTGATGATTTAATTGAAGCGGCGATCATGGATGGTGCGAGTCTTAGCAAGGCATTTCTGCTTATAGCCCTTCCCGCAGCCCGACCGGGTGCCGTGGCCGCTGCAATTTTAGGCTTTCTTGTCGCCTGGAACGATTTCTTTTACGCGCTGATAATCACTCGTTCAGGTACTGCTACAGCACCTGTTGCGGTAATGAATTTCATCTCTTATGACAGTGTCGACTGGGCGTCTATTGCAGTGGCAAGTATTGCTCTTACTTTGCCAATCCTGCCGTTAATGGCGATTGCGAATCGTTATATCGTGCAATCATTGTCCGGCGCTGTAAAAGGGTAGCGCTAAGGAATACGAATGACCAAAAGACCAAACATTGTTTTTATAATCACGGATCAACAGCGCTACGACACCATTGCAGCGATGGGGTTTGATCACATGATTACACCCAATCTTGATAAGTTGGTAAAACGCGGCACAGCGTTTGAGAACATGTGTATTACCGCGCCGTCCTGCGCGCCATCAAGAGCGTCTTTATTCACTGGTGTATACCCACATACCAATGGTGTATTTCGCAATGATGAACCGTGGAATTATTGTTGGGTTAAAGACCTGGCAGAAGCGGGCTACCGTACCGTGAATGTTGGCAAAATGCACACAATGCCAGTAGAGGGAGCGTTCGGTTTTCACGAACGACATGTCGTAGAGAACAAAGACAGGGATCATCCCAACTTACCATTTTATTTAGATAACTGGGACAAAGCTTTTTTTCTGCGTGATCTTGAAAAGCCATCGCGTGTTACCCAGCGCCGTAAGGCAGAGTACGGTGATCAACTGGGCGCGTGGGTGTGGGAACACGATGATATTTTGCATCCGGATGTTTTTGTTGGCCAGACAGCCCGATGGTGGCTGGAAAGATTTACCGGTGATGAACCGTTTTTCCTGCAGGTAGGGCTTCCCGGTCCTCACCCACCGTACGATCCTACACAGGAATACCTCGACCTGTACGAGGGCAGGGAGCTGCCTGCAGTTATACCGCCAGACCCCGAGGCGCAACCCGCAGCCATGCAGGAGCTGCGTGATTTTCATCTTAATGAAGATGCGGATGGAGTAGTGCATCTGGCCGAACCGACAACAGAGCAATCACGCAGGCAACGCGCCCACTACTATGCCAACGTTACGATGATAGATAAGCAAGTAGGCGATATCATCGATGCGCTGGAACGCAGAGGGGTTCTTGATGAAACGATAATTATATTTACCTCTGATCACGGTGACGCACTGGGTGATCACGGCCACTCACAAAAGTGGAATATGTATGAGTCAACCGTTCAGGTGCCGGCTTTGGTATTTGGCCCTGGCCGAATTCCAGAAGGAAAGCGAGTTACAGACCCCGTCGCACTGTTCGATTTTGGCCCTACTATTTTAGAGTTTGCAGGGGTAGAGGTGCCGCCATGGATGGAGGCAACTTCGTTGAAACCCTATTTTTCCGATGGCCCGGCACCGCAACGCACCAGAGTTTATGCAGAACATTCCAACGATGCCTTACTGACAGGTACCCGATTGATGACAATGATTCGTGACCGCAATATGAAACTGATTCACTTTGTCGACGACGATCGCGGCATGCTCTTTGATCTTGAAGCCGATCCGCAGGAACAGACCAACTTGTGGGATCATCCGGAACACATAAAGACTCGAGACTGGCTGATTAACGAAATTTTAAACTGGCGATCAGAAAGCGCTCTAAAAACGCAGGGCTATATAGAAGCCTGCGTCAGCGGTGCTCAAAGTTTAATGTCACCGCCGCTCAAACAGGTTGCACGTGGTCAGCACCCTGAAGGCAGCAGATAATCCATGGGACATATCCAACTGCAAGGTGTGACAAAAGATTTCGGGTCAGTCAATGTTATTCGACCACTGGATCTTGAAATCAACAATGGTGAGTTTGTTGTGTTCGTAGGCCCTTCAGGGTGTGGAAAATCTACACTGTTAAGGCTTATTGCGGGGCTTGAAGACACTACTTCAGGCACAATCAAAATAAATGGTCAGGATGCGACCGATATGGCCCCGGGCAAACGTGGCCTGGCTATGGTGTTTCAAAGTTATGCACTTTATCCACACCTGACCGTACGCAGAAATATCGCTTTTCCACTGCGTATGGCAAAACTCTCAAGAAAAGAACAGGCAGAGCGAATTAACGCAGCAGCGGAAGTCCTGAATCTAACTGAATACCTGGATCGAAAACCCGGGCAGTTATCCGGCGGGCAACGGCAGCGTGTTGCTATCGGCCGCGCCATCGTACGAGAACCGTCGGCGTTTCTATTTGATGAACCTCTCTCAAATCTGGATGCCGCACTACGTGTTGGAATGCGCCTGGAGATTAGCGAGCTACACAAACGTCTTGGTGCAACAATGATCTATGTTACTCACGATCAGGTGGAAGCCATGACAATGGCAGATAAAATTGTAGTTTTACAGGATGGTGTAATTGAGCAAGTTGGAAGCCCGCTAGAGCTGTACCGTGCACCGGCAAATACATTTGTTGCAGGTTTCATTGGTTCACCAAAAATGAATATTGTTGAAGGGACTGAAGCGTCGCAACATGGAGCACATACCATTGGTGTGCGTCCGGAGAACTTATCAGTTTCACCGCACACAGGAACATGGAAAGGTACTGTTGGTGTATCTGAGCATTTGGGCAGTGATACTTTTTTGCATGTCCAGGTCGAAGGAATGCCAAAGCCTTTAACGGTAAGAACGCAGGGTGATACTGATTTAAGTTATCAGAGCAAAATATTTCTGACACCGGATCCTGCACAAATACATAAATTTGATAAGCAGGGAATTCGGATCTAATGGACGACTCGCTGGCGTGTGCCACAAATATTATTCGACGCTGGAGAAATTGATACGGTGTTGACGGCGTTCAAAGAAGCGAAAAACACTCACGACAAACCCTATGTCATGATTTGCGATACTCGCTTGTTTGTCGGTATTGACTGCTTGCAGGTGGCACTACCAATGGCTCACTATGTTGCCGCAAGTCAGGCTGACTGGGAAGCGGGTTTGAGAGAGATTAACGCCACAATTGAGGCGCTGCACCAGGGAACCGACTAACTATTAACTAATCCGCCGTCAATGTTAATTGTTTGCCCGGTTATATACGACGCATCATCAGACAAAAGAAACGCAATGACAGATGCTACCTCGCGTGCCGTACCGACGCGACCAAGCGGTACTGTGGCGACCATTTTATTTTCATCTCTGCCGGCCAACCATTCTTCCGTGGTTCGCCATTCTCGATTCTATTGCCGCAGACATGTCGTACGCATTGGTCTGATTATTCCGTATGGTGCGGTCATAAATCTCACGAGCTTCAGGCTCAGAACCATGGAACTCGAACGTACCGGCAAGATGAACCAAAGCATCAACTGAGTCAGGTGTTTCACGCAAAACCAATTCACATGCTTGCGGAGTATCTAGAAAACTTTCACTAATTGTAGTGATGCCGTTAGGTAGATCACGTTGCATAGATTCGAGTCTATCTTTGTCAACGT
>CAYPDN010000077.1:0-12628 GCA_964409445.1 uncultured Granulosicoccaceae bacterium | reverse complement strand
TGCTTAATTTCTTTCTGAATGCCGGAACTGTCTGCAGTAGCTGAATAGCAGGCAACCAGTTGCTCGATGCTTGTATTAAGCCCGAGTTGTTCAATGAGGTATGCCCGACCTTCCGGCGACAGTGAGTCAATATGCTTGCGGTAGTCCACTACTTCACCGCCTTTACGATGACCATTTGCCTGACCCACAGGGCATCTCTGGTGGAGTCGGGTATGTCCAGATCTTCAACCAGTGAAAGTTTGAACTCACTGAAGTGTTCAAACAACGCACGCTGGTGCGCGCGGCTCAATGAATCAAACTCATTGGTTAAATAGGTCAGGCTGCCGCCGGGCTTCAGGAGTTTGCCCGCCGTTGCAAAAAAGTGTGCCGCGAAAGTGACGTCTTTTACCACAGTGTCTACAAATTCGGTCTCACTCATCGGGTAGGTGTGAAATAAAATGCCGTCGTAGGTACCGAGCCGGTCAAGGCAGTCCTGCCACATTGAATGTATCAGCTGGATGTTTTTATCCGGGTAGGTTTTTTTCCACTCATCGAAGGTTTGCGCAATAGTTTTGTTGCATTCAATGATCGTATGGGTAAGCGGGTTGTGTTTTTGTATCAGTGATGACGCCACTCCGCGACCCATACCTATTTCCAGTATTTCCCCGTCTTTGAAGCTGACAGCCTCCGCCATCGCCTTCATGACAGGAATTTGCCAGTCTTCCATGATGTCTTCATCAGCATGGCTGCCGCTGGCACGATCGAGTTCTATTACTTCATCGCTGCCTTTAACCATTGCAGGTGTCAGTGTGTCCAGATGCAGTAGCTCTTCTGACAACTCTCTGACCGTGCGATTCAGAAACCAGTTGCGTTGTGCGTTGCGCGGGGTTTTCAGAAACGCATCATCTTTAATGGTGAGGTTCAGCTCAAAATCACGATGCCTTTTTATTCGACGTGTCATTGGCTGCCTGCCGCGTCGACTGCTCTTTGAAGCAGTTGTTCCGCCTGTGAGGAGGGTAAGGCTGAGAGTGCTGCGATGATTTCCTGGTCTGAAGCATTGCTGTTTTTAACCACCTTCGCGACAGCTGCTTCCTCAACACCCGCTACAAGGCACATGGCATTTTCAATTTCCGCAGGCTCAATCCGGTGCCCTCTGATTTTTACCTGCCTGTCGCGGCGTCCCGTATAAATCAACGAATTGTTTTTATCGAAATACCCTGTGTCGCCTGTCAGGTAAGTGTGTTCATCTGTGCCGGGTGTTGAGCTGAAAGGTGAGTCGCCGGAGTTATTAGACTCGTTGTGCAGGTAGCCGCAGCTGACACCCGGGCTTGTGATGGCAATTTCCCCGACGGCACCGGTCGGACAAAGCGAACCGCGGTCGTTTACCAGTGAGATTTTGCATCCCGGTATGCCATAGCCTATGGGGACTGTGTTCACATCGGTCGCTGACAGTTTGTATGCAGTGCACCAGACTGTTGCTTCCGTCGGGCCATATTCGTTGTAAAGTGCTGTGTCAGTTAGCTTGTTGAAGTGCTGTCTGACGATACTGGGACGGCATTCTTCTCCGGCAAGAACAACGGTTTTTAATGACTCAAGCAACTCTGTTGGTGCATGTTCAAGAATTATTGAATACAGCGACGGCAGGCAAAGTGTGTGGCTGATACGTTGTGCCTTGATGGTTTCAGCCAGTGCGTTAATGTCTTTTTCATCGCCGGCAGGTGGCATTACCAGAGTACCGCCACTGCAAAGTGACCAGTAGATACCGGCGACTGAGCTATCAAAAAAAGCAGGTGACAGCAACAGGAAAGTACAGGCTGTATCTCCATAGTACGCAAGTCTGGCCGCGGTAGAGTATGTCAGATTGCGGTGGGAAATCTTTACTCCTTTGGGCGTGCCGGTACTTCCGGAGGTGAACATGATGTAGGCCAGTGAATCAGAGTGTTGCTTTGCAGTTCTGATCAATGACTCGGGCTGCGAGTCGCTGTTTTTGATATCCAGACAGGTAATGCCGCTTTCAATGACAGTGTCAGGGGTGCCGTCATCGGAACAAAACAGAACGGTTTCAATACCCGCATGCTCAATTAATGTTGCTGTTCCTGCCGGTGGAGATCCGGTATCGAGCGGTATGTAATAGTTGCCGCTTTTCAGGATGCCTAACAGTCCAATGATAAGGCTGGTGCTTCTTTTAATATAAAGCCCGATACCTGTGCCGTTATCTTTTCCAGCGGCCAGTATTAAGTTTGCCACCTGATTTGACTTGCTTTCAAGCTGCCTGTAATTGATGTATTCATCACCACAAACCACAGCTGTTGAGTCCGGCTGCAGCGCCGCAATCTCCGCTATCCATGAATGTATTAACGGTTTGTGTGGCAGCTGTTGCAGTGGTTCCGGCAGGGCTTGAGAGCTTGCAATTCTACATCTGAAGCTTGCAACGTCAGATGCTTTGTCGTTACCGGCAAAGTCAATCAGACTGGTAAACTGACCTAGCAGCCGGTCTGCGCTGTCTGAAGAAACAGTGCGGCCGTCATAGACAAGTTTAAAGAGTAAGCTGTCTCCGGGATACACCAGTAGTGCCAGCGGGTAGTGGCTGTGTGTTGCATACTCAATGTCACTGACGGCAAGTGTTTTTTTCTGATCCTTTAATTGCAGCGTGTTGTCGTGACTTTCAATAACCACAATACTTTCAAAAGCAGATGAATTGTCGCGGCTTTCAATCATGCTCTCGAGTTCAGTGAGAGGCAGGCAGTCATGCCGGTTGGCTTGATTCAAAGTGTCCTGTACTGAATGTAGGAGTGACTCTATAGAATCTGAATCATTGACTTTAACTTTCAGCGGTACGGTATTCAGGAGCATGCCTACCATTGCGTCACTGTCGGCAAGGTCCGGGTGTCTGCCTGAGAGCGTGGTGCCGAAAACAGGGTCGTCTGTGTCGGCGTAAGCCGAGACAATGAGTGCCCAGACGGTGTGTGCCAGAGTACTCAACGTAATATTTTTACTCTGGCAATAACTTCTTAGTTCATCGTGTTTGTTTTGATGCAGGGTCTTTTCACATATCGGGATAGCATGCGCCGGCAGAACGCTGGAATCTATTGTGGCCGCGGCAGGTCCCGGTAGTTTCAGCGGCGTGGCGACTGCTGCATGGAGGTAATCGCGCCACCAGCTTTCAGCAGTACTTTTATCTCGGGCCGTCTGCCATGCAATAAAATTTGAGTAAGCCGGTGCTTTCGACTCTGCCTCCTGCCCTGAGTAGGCCAGAAGAACATCCTTGAGGATAACGGGTGTAGACCACCCATCTGCAATCAGGTGATGTATGCTCCAGAGCACATGCCAGCTGTCCTCCTGTAACTGATGTACAAGAAATTGCATTAGCGGTGGTTGAGCCGGATCAATGCCCAGCCGTAGTTTATTGTCTGCCGCAGCAGCCAGTATGGCCGCCTGTTCGTCCGCAGACTGTTGTTGTAAATCAACAAAAGCCCAGCTGATTTTCTGTTGCCTGTTAATTACCTGTAGCGGTTCATCCAGCCCGTCCCACAAAAAAGAGGCTCTCAAAGCATCATGACGCAGGCAGGTTCGATCCCATGCTTCCTGCCATCGAGACAGATCCAGTTCCCCCGTTAGCGTGAAACTGATATGTGCAACATAGGTGTGATGTTGTTCGTCTTTCAGGCAGTGATACAACATGCCTTTTTGCACGGAGGATAACGGATAGGCGTTTTCAATTTGCTCCATGTTTATACGGCAAGAAGCCCTGTCCTCTGTAAAACCCATACTGAGGCGATGCAAATGGCGACAAGCGACAACGGGGTGGTGATAAATCTGTGGTAGCCCGCAGAGGTGCGCAACAGAAACAGAATCGGAAATGCAATGGCGACGATCGCCAGTTGCCCGAGCTCAACACCGACGTTGAACATCACCAGAATGCGTTCCATCAATCCGGTGCGAAAGTGTAAATCGCCCATGACGCTGGCAAAGCCCAGCCCGTGAAACAAACCGAATATAAATACTAAAAGCCAGGCGTGTGAATTAAAAACGGGTTTCAGGTTGTTTAACCCGATCGCTATTATCGAGAAGGCAATGACGCTTTCGACAAATGCTATATTCAGACTAACTAACTGTAGTGCCGCAAGTGAAAGGGTTATAGAGTGTGCAATGGTGAACAGGGTAATGATTTTCAGGGTGTTGAAAAATGCAGCCTTAAACCCTGATACCGGCTCCCAGCCGTTGTTGCCGGGGCGCAACACCGTGGTGAGTAAAAGCACAATAATAAAGAGTACATGATCCAGCCCGTAGATAATATGCAGCACTCCCTGCCATAAAAATTCTTTCCAGTTGAGCACGGTTGGAGGGTTTGCCAGATCAAGTGTGCTGTTGGTTCTGTCGGCTTTGAAAACCAGAGCCGAATGCTCAGATCCAAAATCTCCGCCTGAATTTTTATTGTATTCAATAACAACAATACTTCTGTGTAGTTTGTTATAGCTTTCAAGCGCCGGGTCCAGAAACAAGCGGTTTTCTATCTCAACGATGTTGTCCTCTGGAATGGAGTCTGTTTTAAACCAGTATTGCAGGTAGTCATTGTTCTCTTCAAAAACATCGGCCTCGAGCCACTGCAAAGGCACGGGTTCTTCATTGGCAGACAATGAAAAGTTATCTGTGACATACGCCTGTACCTTGCCGGAGGCGGTTTGTGTTGCAGTCTTTCTGTCGCCTGCCATTGCATCAACGTCTATGTCAATGTAGGTTTTCAGATCATCTATATGTACTTCAAACCTGCCGAGTATATGGTCGGTTTCCACATTCAGCCAAATGTAGTTTTCGTTCGGTGCATGTGCTCGTGCTTGAAAGGAAGTACTCAATAGTATGATTAGCAGGATTAGTTTGTAGCGGCAAATGCAGCTCAGCTGGTGTCGTAAGTGGTTCATGCTTCGATCATCGGGTTATTGTTCAGGTTGACACCTGATGTTTCAGGGGCATGGCACGGGCTGCTGATAATCGAGCCAATAATCTTTGCAGTATTTGTTGCTTCTGGAAGATCGAATAAAAACCTGTGGTCACCGTCAATCGAAATTATGTTTGCGTTGGGTGTGAGCTTTGGCCAGTTGCGCATATAGATGGCCTGGCTCAGAGCTCCCGTGTTCTGAAGAAAGGTAACCGGCAGGTCGGTCGGCTTGGCTCGATAATCCGTAAAGCCTTGTTTGCAGGCTTGTTGTACGCCGGAGAGTGCTTTGTGTTGTCCAGGTTCGGATGCGCTGGCTAACTTCTTTTTTTCAACTCTGTGTTTCAGTGCGCTCTGCAGCATATCCCAGCGCCGCTGAATGACCAGCTCATAGATGAGGTAAGCACTCCAACCGAGTTTAGCAACCGGGTGTGCTGCCGGCACTGGCGATGGTGCATCGACAATGATGAGATGTCCCGCTTGTAGTCCCTGTTTCTTTAGTTGATGCGCCATTTCCAGAACCAGAGCTCCGCTTAAGCAATAGCAAAGCAAATGATAGGGTCCGTCCGGGTTCTGAGCTTTAATCTCAGCTAAATAATGGCTGGCCATTTCTTTTACGCTCGTGTCAGGTGCTTCTCTGCCGTCAATACCTCTGGGTTGCAAAGCGAAGCACGGTGTCTGTCCCGGAAGGCGTTGCGCAAATTCGCGATAGAACATTGCGTGACCACCACCGGAATGCAGACAGTAAAGGCCCGGCTCACGGGAGTTTTCGCGGGCTGCTTTATTTAGCGGTACAAGACTTTTCATCGGTGCCGGGCTTTCCTCAGCACGTAATAAAAACGCTGCGCAGGCGCGCGGCGTCGGGTTGCCTAGAAAAAGCGATGCAGGGATTCTATAGTTCAAAGCCTTTGATACGCGTTCAATTAATGTGACCGCGTGTAACGAGGTGCCACCGATATCAAAAAATCGTGCATCCATACTGACCGGCCGAAGGTGTAGTACTTCCTCCCATAGGGCAATCATCTCCAGCTCAACATCATTCACTGGTCCTTCTAAAGTGTCGAACACCTGTTCCTTCAACACACCGTGAGAATTTCCGGCTTGCAGCGCTATCGGGTTCGGGTGTTCAGTTAAAATTGACTCTACCGTTTTATCAATGCTGCTAAGAGGTGCCTGCCAGTTTTCGATCACTGTTTCGAGCAATCCGCAGAATGTATGCTGCAGTGATTCAATCCATTCGATGTTGAACTGATTGTCCTGAAAATCGCAGCGTATAGTCCAGTCGGTAGCAGGTGATATGGTAACGGTTAGCGGGTAGGAGCTGACCACATCTGACTGATAGTTTGAAATAGCCGATCTGTCGCCGTTTTTTGCAGGAATTCCTGCGAAGCTTGTTGTTTCCGGAAAGCTTTCAACTACCAGCAGGGAATCGAATAGACGGGGATTACAATCGTTATCCAGCTCTGCGATGATTGACTGTAAACCAATAAATTGATGTTCTGCTGCCTCGAACAACTTTATTTGCAGTCTTTGCAACGTCGCTTTTATTGTGAGGTTTCTGTCAAAATGTACTCGCGCTGGCGCTACAGTAGCAAAACAACCTGCGACTGTTTCTATATTTGGAATCGCAGGTGGTCTGCCTGATACTGCTGTACCAATGACAACATCGTCGCGGAGGCAGAGTATGCTGATGATGTAGGACCAGAGCATCTGAATAACACATGCTGTCGTTACACCACTGGCTTTGCAAAGTGCATTTAGCTCTTGAGCTGCATTCTGTTGCAGAATTGTTGCAGTGGAAACGCGTCTCACACCTTTTGAGGATGCTGCATGTGTCAGCAATGCTGGTTGTTTGAATCCCTGCAGGTATTCTTCCCAGTAGTTCTGAGACGACGTTATGTCCAGTTTCAGTAACAGTCTGTGCGCGTTTATGTAACTTAGTTTTGTTGAGTCATCCTTATCGTTAGCAGCTTGCGGATTAAGGAGCTGTGAGTAGTTTCGGACCAGGTCATTTAGCACCAGGTGTGCAGACCAGCCATCAAGCAGGGCGTGATGACAATGCCAGACAAAATTTATCCGGTTTCCATCGTGGCGGCAATACAGTTTGTGTGTCGGTGCTTTCGCTAAATTAACATCAGCCACCGGCGCTGTAGTATCAGTCAGCACAGTGACACTTTGAGGTGATTGAACTCTGATCACCAGCAGGGGTTCATCGGATTTGTCCGGGTTGATCGACGCTCGTAACATATCGTGTTGAGAAATCGTCCTCTTCCATGCGGAATTAATCAACTCGTGATCGAAAGGCAGATCGACCGCGAAATTAACAACCAGAACAGCTGCATCATTACGGTAATCATCACCTGAGAATATCCAGAAGGCACGTTGTGTGGCCGTTGGCGTCAGGATTGCCGCGAATTCTGATTTACTCATAACTTCTTTTCCAGCTTGTGCTTCTTCCGTGTGATGTTTTAACGATACTGCTTGTGTGGTTTAGGATTAGTTAGAAGTACTGCATTGGCTACAAATGCTGTTACTTCACTGTTAAAGAACACGCGGAACGGGATAAATATTCCAGTGAATTGAAAAAAAATAATCAGAGGGAATTAGCAGCTGGGGGCGGTGCGCAAGGTATCAGCTGATGCGTATCAACTTTGCAAAGTGTTATATGTGCTGGCGGAGAATGTAATGTTATTCTCAACTGTCTGCCGAAGTTTATGTCCGTGACAAACAGCCTTTGCAGAGTGGCTGCAATATGGTGTAAGTACTCTAAACCTATGCGGTTTGATGTGTTTAGAATTTTCAATGGTCTACTGATACTGTCTAACTGATTTATGAAAAAGCTTAAAGGCCGATGGCCATTGACGTCCAGTCAGTACCACTTGTGGCTCGGACAGCAAAAGCACATGGAAAGTTCGCTGTACAACATGGCCTATGCTCATTCGATTGATGGATTGATAAATCCTGGTCGCTTTCAAAGCGCATGGGCTAATCTTACGAATTCTGCACCGGTGTTGAAAACAACTGTTAAAGTCCAAAACGGTGTTGCAGTGCAGTGCTTTGATGCACAAATCGACGATTTAAAAATCATTGACTTGTCACGATCGAATGATTCGGTCGAGGAATCTAAAAGATGGATGACGCTAAGGCTCGGTAATGTATTTAATCTGGAAAAATGTCTTATTGATGCTGCTTTATTAAAACTATCTGAAAGCCGCTGGATATTCTTCTGTAACCAGCACCATCTAATTACTGATGCATGGTCATCTCAGCTTATCTGGGGAATGTTAACCGCGCGATATTTTTCTGATGAAGCACTGCCAGAGCAGGAATTGAAGGAGTCGCAGGAGAATTATCCGTATACAGATTATCTGGCAGTTGAGTCCCGCAAAGTACTGGAAGCTGACAATGCCCATTGGCAGAACCGTCAGTCTCCCGCTCCGATAGTACTTTATGGATTAGAGAAAACGTCTGAGCACACTGATGCAATCAGAATAGACAATGATCTAAACCGCGATCAGGTTATCACTCTGGAGCATCTGGCAAATCTTAAGACCGCCAGATCAATCAATCCGCAGATCAGTAAATACCATGTTCTGCTCGCGGTTTATGTTGTGTACTTATCACGGGTAAGTGGTCAACAGCAGCTAACACTGTTTACACCGGTATTAAACAGAGACAACCACGCGTGGCGCAACACCCCGGGGTTGTTTACAGAGTTAGTGCCGCTGAATTTTAAGCTTTCTGATGACAATACACTTGATGCAGTGATCGGAATGGTGCGTGAAGAACTGTCGCTGTGCTTGAAGAATGCCGGCGCCGGAGTATCAAGCGTTGTCTCTCAGCCCGGGTCTACTGCGGTGTTTAACTATATAAACGCGCAGCCTGCTGATTTCGGTGAATTTAAAGCTACGGCGAAATGGCTGCACAATGGCCATATGGATTCGCACCATGTGATGAGATTGCATGTGTGTGAGAACCACAGAGCCAGCGGTACTTCCCTTCTATTCGAATTTAGCGGTTCACGTTTCTCCACTGATCAGAGTGAGAGGGCAATTGATCACTGGTGGCAGGTATTTAATGCCCTCGCTGATGATCCGCAGTGTCTGATTGGTGAGATAGATTTTTGTGGGAGTGCTGAGCAGGTGATTTCCGGCACCGGGCCGGTGGTGAGTGGGGTCAACAATGTGCCGGAGCTTGTGCAGGCAGCGATAGCAAAATACCCGGATCAGATAGCGGTTGCAGATAACAATACAAAAATTCTCTATCGCGAGTTCGGGGCAATAGTAAGCCAGTTTGAAACTCAACTATTGCGGCACCGGATAAACGAAGGTGACAGAGTAGCGGTTTACCTGAATAGAAGTATACAACTGCCGGCATTGTTATTGGCAATACTGAACTGCGGTGCAGTCTATGTGCCTATAGATGCGGCAACACCTCCGGCCCGGGTCGAAAATATCCTGCATCAGTGCCGCGCATCATTGGTGGTTGTCGATGAAAATACCGGATCAAAACTCTCCGTTACTCGTGCAGCAGTAGAGCTGAACGACTTGCTAAGGCCCTCAAAGCAATCTGCAGAACATGCAGACAGTCGCGAGCTGAATAAGTCTGTCTCGTCAACGCAGCTTGCCTACATTATGTTTACCTCCGGTTCTACAGGTGAGCCGAAGGGTGTCATGGTCAGTCACGGCGCACTTGCAAATTATATTCAGTGGGCCGCGGACTTTTATTCGAAGGATCGGCAGTTGAGCTTTCCGCTCTACACATCAATTGGGTTTGATTTGACTGTTACTTCTTTGTTCGTGCCACTGGTTACCGGCGGTACTATGCAGGTGTATAAAGACAGTGCAGACAAGGTTGATTTGTTGCTGTTTGATGTCATCAAAGACAATCTGGTAGACATTGTAAAGTTAACCCCTGCACATTTAACCCTGTTGCAGGGTATTGATTTGTCTGCATCGAAGATAAAGCAACTAATCGTCGGTGGAGATGACTTGAAGCATCAGCTGGCGTCGAACATACAGAGTCAATTCCCACACGAAATTTCTATTCACAATGAGTATGGTCCTACAGAAGCTACTGTTGGCTGTGTTGTGCATACGTTTAATCAAGCCGCTAACAAACAACAGTCTGTACCAATCGGCCTGCCTGTGGCCGGTATGCATGCACGTATTGTAAACAGTTCTCTGCGTAGTCAGCCGGCGGGTTTAGCGGGTGAGCTTTTGCTCAGTGGTCCTTCTCTGGCGGACGGTTACTGGCAGCAGAAAGCTGCATCGAAGGAGCGGTTTATTGTTGATTCTGCTACCGGCCAGGTGACTTATAGAACAGGTGATCTGGTGCGACTGCTTCACACCGGGCAGATGATTTATCTTGGCCGTATCGATAATCAGGTGAAGATCAATGGCTACAGGGTGGAGTTGGGTGAGATTGAATCTGCCTGTCTGCGTATTGAAGAAGTAGATGAATGTGTGGCGCGGTTAATCACTCATGAAAGTGTTCACCAGGAACGGCAGGGCAATGTGGTAGAGCACTGCTCTGTTTGTGGTTTATCCACTGAATATCATTCCACCAGGCTCAACTCGAGTGGTGTCTGCCAATTGTGTGAGCGGTTTGAAAAGTATCGTCACCGCGCCACAGAATATTTCCGACCGTCTGCAGAGTTTGAACAGCTGGTAGATAAAATAAAAGACCAGGGTTCAGAAAAGTACGATTGCATAGTGCTTTTAAGTGGCGGGAAAGACAGTAGCTATATGGTTTCCTGTCTCGCAGATACGGGTCTTCGGGTGCTGGCATTCACGCTCGATAACGGATTTATCTCAGATGCTGCTAAGCGCAATGTAGAAAAAATATGTCAGGCACTCAATGTTGATCATGTCTATGGCCGTACAGATTCGATGAATGCAATCTTTAAGGACAGTCTTGAGCGGCACTCAAATGTATGTCACGGCTGTTTTAAAACCATCTACACATTAAGCCTTAAAGAAGCTAAAAACCGTGGCATAAAAACAATTTTTACCGGGTTGTCTAGAGGGCAGTTTTTTGAAACGCGCTTAACCGAAGAGTTGTTTACTAATCCGGATTTTGAAGTTGCGGCAATAGATGACGTAGTGCTTAAGGCGCGCAAAACCTACCATCGCATACATGATGCAGTCAGCGAAAATCTGGATACTTCACACCTGCAGGATGGCAAGCTGCTGGATGAAGTGCAGTTTGTCGATTTTTATCGCTACTGTGACGTCAACCTTGAAGAAATGTATGAATATCTTGAAAACCGGTTGCCGTGGGTTCGACCGGCCGATACCGGCCGCTCAACAAACTGTCTTATCAATGATGTAGGAATATACGTTCATCAGATTGAACGCGGTTACCACAACTATGCACTGCCTTACAGCTGGGATGTACGCCTTGGACACAAACAGCGCGATGAGGCAATGGATGAGTTGAACGATGCAATAGAAGAACAGCGTGTCAAAGATATACTGGGTGAGATTGGCTATACGCCTGAGCCACTGGAGACAGGTCCATCCTCGTCAATAGCACTCTACTACACCTGTAAAGACCAAAGGCAGATCGAAGAATCAAAGGTAAGGCCGGAACTCTCAAAATACCTGCCGCAGGCCTTTCTACCGGCACATATTATGTGTCTCGAGACAATGCCTTTAAACAGCAACGGCAAGATCGATACCCGCGCGTTGCCACCACCGGGGGAGTCGTTACAGCAGAACGGTAAAGAAATTACACTCCCGCGCAATCAGCTTGAGTCTGAACTGGTCGGGCTATGGTGTCGGATGCTCGGTAGGGACCGGGTAGATACAGAGGCCAATTTTTTCGCGCTGGGAGGTGACTCGTTAAAAGCGATAAAGATGGTGTCGGAAATTAACCGGACTGGATTTAACTATACGGTGCCTGATCTATTTGAGCACCCGACTGTCGCAAGCCTTGCCGGTCTGGACAGGGCGTCGCAAGTGGAAAAACAAACATTTGAAACACAACCTTTTTCGCAGGTTGATGCCGGTCAGATGGATAAGCTCGCGTCCCTGTTAAAAAATGACTGAATCGGCGGATGACCTCTGGCCGTACCGGTCCCGAAATAAAGCGGGAGATTGACGGTCTGCAGCAGCTGCGGACTTTTTACCCGGTGCCACCGACAGCGACTCACTCGAATCCTCCAGACATCCCCGTTGCTGCCAGCCAAACGGACAATTGGTTGGTGTTGAAAAGACGGGGAGACCAACCGGCAACCGTTATGAAATAAATTTAAGACATTCCGCCAGGTGATTCTGCCCTCGGCGCCGATTTGATTTCTGTTCGAACGAAATAAGCGAGTCGGGCCGCAACAAAACGCCAGCCGGCAGTCTCGCGAAACCGATTCAAATGCTGTGGTTTGTGCTTTTTGAAAGCCTAAGTAACTGAAATTAATAAAGCCCGGGATTTGTGTTCCTGTCAGGTGTTAATCCGGCAGAAATTTTATTACCGAAAGCGTTGACTTCCGGCAGTGGGGGTGTAGAATTCTCGTCCCCGTTGAAGGCCGATAATCGCTAAGGCAAATAAACTTTGCGAGTAAAGGTTGACAGCGGAAAATACCTCTCCTATTATGGGGAGCTCGCTTGAGACAAAGTACATGTGACTAAGTATCAGGCGCTCGATCACATCGATCGAAAACGTTCATTTAAAATTTGGTCTAAGTAACTTGTGTGGGTGCTTTCACGGTGATGTTGC
>CAYPDN010000076.1:0-12665 GCA_964409445.1 uncultured Granulosicoccaceae bacterium | reverse complement strand
CAATTCCGCCACCTCGGCAAGGTGAAGTAGTTGAGCGCGGACTATAGAAGCCTGCCTCGTTTATGTCAATTAAAGCTGTCTGCTCATACGTTCCGAGATCAGGACCGAATGCTAGCCAAATGGATTTTCCAGCACAATCGTTTGCACCCGATCCGGCCCGGTGGACACTATATGGACCGGGGTATCAGTCAGCGCAGACAGCCGGTCGATATACTTTTTGGCATTTTCAGGCAATTGATTCCAGTCAGTAGCGCCTTCAGTCTGTTCACTCCAGCCAGGGCAGGACTCATAGACAGGCACACAGCGTGAAAATAGTTCGGCACCAGTTGGCAGGTAAGTTATCTGCTCGCCATCTAGTTCGTAGCCAACACAGATTTTGATTTCCGCAAGCCCATCGAGCACATCAAGCTTGGTGATGCACAGACCACTGACGCTGCTCAATGCACAAGCGCGCTTAACTGCCACCGCATCAAACCATCCACAGCGACGTTTACGACCAGTAGTAGCACCAAATTCGTGACCACGCTCACCCATGTACTGACCAGCCTCATCCTCAAGCTCTGTCGGAAACGGACCGGCACCTACACGGGTGGTGTAGGCTTTGGTGATTCCCAAAACGTATTCAATGCAGCGCGGGCCGATGCCACTGCCAGTCGCAGCTGCTCCGGCAGTAGTGTTAGAAGAAGTAACAAACGGATAGGTGCCGTGATCAACATCGAGCAAGGTGCCCTGAGCACCCTCAAGTAAAAGTTTTGCGCCGTTGCTTTGCGCTGTTGCCAGCATCTCTGCGCAGTCAATTACCATCGACTTCAATTGTTCTGCGTACTGCAGGCACTGCTGGTACGTTTGCTCTACATCAACCACATCACTGTTGTACAAATCTTTCAGCATAAAATTGTGAAACTCAAGGGCTGCTGTCAGCTTGCGGCGCAGAACTTCCGGCTGAAAAATATCTGCCACTCTGACAGCACGACGCGCTGCCTTGTCTTCATAAGCCGGGCCTATACCACGACCTGTGGTGCCGATCGCGTCTTTGTTTAACGCGCGCTCACGCGCCTGATCCACAGCAATGTGGTAGGGCATGATCAAAACTGACGCATCACTAATTTTGATTCTGTCACGCACACTTACGCCCGCATTCTCGAGAGAATCAATTTCTTTGAACAAAGCATCCAAAGACAACACAACACCATTACCAATAACGCACTCAACGTTGTCGCGCATGATGCCAGAGGGAATTAAATGTAAAACGGTTTTTTCGCCATCGATTACCAGTGTATGGCCTGCATTATGGCCACCCTGATAGCGCACTGCATGCGTGGCAGTTTCCGTCAGCAAATCGACAATCTTGCCTTTGCCTTCATCACCCCACTGCGTGCCAAGAACAACTACGTTGTTCGCCATTCAGAGTTTCTCCACTAACCAGGCGCCATCCTTACTGCGAATGACACGATCACAAAGCGACTGGTTCAAACCAACCAGATCAAAAACCACAACTTCACCTTCAGCGCGAAGTTGCTCAACAGTCTGCATAAGCTCACTACAATTATCGTCCGGACAGAGTATTGCTCTCTGCTGGCCAGAAGACTGTGCTGCGGACGCAGC
Organism: uncultured Granulosicoccaceae bacterium; assembly: GCA_964409445.1. GTDB lineage: Bacteria > Pseudomonadota > Gammaproteobacteria > Granulosicoccales > Granulosicoccaceae. The sequence goes on along the minus strand of CAYPDN010000076.1, from coordinate 11,060 downwards.
AAACTTTTCAGCCACGCGATCATAACCTATCAGTCGCATTAAAAGTTTCAGATCGGTACTGTAACCGGTAGCAGGTCGCGCACGACCAAAGCTCTCACCTATTCCGTCGTATCGACCACCACGGGCAATTTCACTTCCCGAGCCGGGGGTGTAGGCAGCGAATACGACACCGGTGTGATATTGATAGCCACGCACCTCTGCCAAATCAACGTGTAAGTTGATTTCTTCCGATAAAGGCTGCAACGCATTACTAATCTCAAGCAGTTCATCGAGCGCTTCATTCATAGATGGATTGTTCTCGCCAAGCGGGCCAAGTTCAGACACTGCAGTCTCAAGAATTGAGCTGTCGCCGTTCAAACTGCAAAGTCTGGCAAGACTCTGCTGGACTTGTTCAGACAATCCAAGCCCTGCTGCAAAAGCTTTTATGTCAGTTACCGCTTTTTTCTGCAGCAATGAAAATAACTCTGACTGATCATGATCATTGAGTCCCAGAGAAGCGCAAAGACTGCGGAAAATACCGGCATGGCCAAGATCAAGATGCACTTCATCAATACCAGCGCAGAGCAATACCGAAAGCATCAATCGAATGACTTCGACATCACTTTGCGGCCCTGCATGGCCGAATATTTCAGCACCAATTTGCAACGGTGCACGGTTCTTCTCGACACCGTCCGTGTGCGCTCTGACAACCGTACCTAAGTAAAAAAGCTTCGAGACATCTGTTGCATGCATCTGATGAGCATCAATGCGTGCAACTTGCGGAGTCATATCTGCACGTACACCCATCATCATGCCGCTCAAAGGGTCAGCCACTTTAAAAGTTTGTCTTTCAAAGTCACGCCCAGTGCCGGACAACAAAGATTCGAGGAACTCTACAACCGGTGGTTCAACCGGCTGGTAGCCCCAGCTAAGATGCATGTCGTAGACAGCACGCCTGAGCGTTTCAAGCGCCAGGGCCTGTTCAGGCAGCATTTCATCCATGCCGTCAGGCAGACGCCAAAGCGCCTGCCCGTTATGCTGTTTCAAGGGAATCTTGCTTCATAGCTTTAGGAAGTATCAGGCACACTGAGTGCCGAATTATTAGTGCACGAAATGCAGTATTATCGCGCCAACAACCATCAAAGCCAAGCCTGTGTAACGAATGGTACTGTCTGGCATTGCACTTAGCTGAATTGCAGCCCGCCGATAGGTCGACGGGCTGATCGCAGGCAACAAGCCTTCAATAACAACTACCAGCGCAATTGCGGTGAGTACCTCGGTCATGTTTACTGACTCTCGGTACCATTGAAGTATTTGAAGAACTGCGAATCAGGCTTTATCAAAAGCACATCGCTTCCACCGGTAAACGTAGTTTTGTAAGCATTAAGGCTACGATACAAACCGTAAAACTCAGGGTCTTTACCGTAGGCCTGTGCATACACCTCAGCCGCTTCTGCATCAGCCTCACCGCGAATCTGCTGTGATTCGTTATAGGCTTCCGCTAACAGGATAGATCGCTGACGATCTGCATCGGCTCTGATACCAGCCGCGGTCTCGCGACCTTTACTGCGAAAGTCCCGGGCGACTTTTTCACGTTCCTGCTCCATGCGGCTGAAGACAGACTGTCGAACTTCATCCGGCAGCTCAACTTTTTTAATTCGAACATCAAGTACCTCAACACCGAGATCCTGACTCGCCTGCTTATCAATGGCAGCGGCAACCTCAGCCATGATGGCAAGTCGCTCACCATAGATTACATCGGTAATGGTTCTTTTACCGATCGCATCTTTGATTCCTTTACTCAGGAACTGAGACATGATCAGTTCTGATCGACGTAAGTCACCACCGGTAGCTTTGAAATACTGAGTTGGTTTAGCGATACGCCACTTAATGAAGGAGTCGACGATGACGCGCTTCTTTTCGCTGGTCAGCAAGCCCTCCGGCTCTGCATCGATATTGAGAATACGTGAATCAAATTTATGAATCGCGTTAGCGAACGGCCACTTAAAGTGCAAACCCGGACCGTACTCCTGCTCTTCAATTTCACCGAGGAACAACTTAATAGCCCGCTCTCTCTCATCAACTACAAAATAAGGGGCTACTGTGCTGTTGACAGAAAACAAAAGCAGCAGTACCACAAAAACGATTGCTATCACTTTAAACATTAGTTTGATCCCCGCGTTCTTGTGCGGTTGCTATCATTAGTTCGTGGCGCTTGTGGAACCGGTGCCGGCGCAATATATTCATTCGACGCCGGTGACGTGCGAATAGCAGATCGATCATTCGAACCACTGTTCATTAGTTTATCAAGCGGCAGGTACATCAGGTTGTTACCACTCTCGCCTGTGCCAACCATCACTTTACTGCTTTTGGATAAGACGGCTTCCATAGATTCTATGTACAAACGCTCTTTAGTGATTTCAGGCGCTTTGGCATATTCGGTCAATAATGATTCGAAGCGGGCCGCTTCACCTTTGGCAGCGTTGACGACTTCAGCCTGATACGCACGAGCCTGCTCGGTTAGCACTACCGCTTCACCACGAGCTTGTGGCAGAACACCATTGCGATAAGCCTCAGATTCGTTGATAAATCGCTGCTGATCTTCTCGCGCTTTTACTACGTCATCAAACGCTTCTTTCACCGCTGCCGGGGCCTCGGCGCTTTTAAGGTTAAGCGCTGTCACCTGAATACCACTAACGTAGCTATCGAGCGTTGATTGAATCTTTTCCAGAGTCTGGTCGGCAAGAATTCCACGACCTTCGGTCAACACTGTGTCCATCGTTGTCTGACCAACCGTTTCCCGCAACGCACTCTCTGCAGCGTGTCGCAGAGTTACATCAGGGCCCTCAACATTGAAGAGGTAGTCAGAGGCTTTGCTGAGCGTGTAGTTGACAGCGATGTCTATAACAACAATGTTCTCATCACGGGTCAGGATATCCTGCTGTCGCAAATCAATTGAGCGGGTTTGATCAACGTTGACTCGATGCAGCGCCTGAATTGGCCAGGGCACATGCCAGTGAGGCCCAGGAGTCGTCTCTTTCACGTATCTGCCAAACTGAGTGATCACACCACGTTCTGCCGGCTGGATAATATAGATTCCGCTCAACAGCCACAGCAACAACAGAATTGACCCAATTACCATCAGCCCGAGCGAGCCCAGCTGGCCCGGAAAGTTGAATCCTCCCGAACCACCGCTACCGGAACCAGTGCCACCAGCGCGCTTGCCGCCGAAGATTCCTTCAAGTTTCTTCTGCAGGTTGCGAAAGACCTCGTCGAGATCCGGTGGACCGCTGTCGTTTTTCTTGTTTCCCCAAGGGTCGTTATTATTGCCCCCAGGCTCATTCCAGGCCATGGCCCACTCCAAAAAAAGTATTGATATTCAGCAACTGGTTACACGCATTCGATCAAAGTCAGCAAACTGCCGCCTGAATGCGTTTACTACAGCCAAGCCGTTAAGTTTAGGCGGCGGATTGCTAGGTAGCAAGATGAATGTGGTCAAACGGGATGCATTACAAGTTCACTGTCGATTCCGGTCTGCTTTAGAAACCTTCGCCAATCGTGCTCGGCGATTTCCAGTTGCAGGATAAACTCGCCGCTGGTGCCTATTTGTTCCTGCTTAACTGCGTCGCGATCGTAGAGCATCGCCCGTTCACGCCCCTGCCTGGCGCTCAGCGTCAGCCAGCCAGTGCGCCGCTCCGGTTGTACCCGTTTAGCGATCCTCTTAAGTAAGCCGTCAATGCCCTCGCCGCTTACCGCTGACACGGCAACGACGTCCTCGCCGAGGAATTCATCAAGCAATGTGCGGCGCTCTTCCTGATCCAGCAGATCAATTTTATTCAGCACCAGAATTTGCGGCACATCAGCGCCAATCTCTGTAAGCACCTCCTGCACCTGATCGCGACGTGCCTCACGCAACGGATCCGCGGCATCAATAATATGCAGCAGCACAGTAGCTTCCCGGGTTTCCTGCAGTGTTGATCTGAACGATTCAACCAGCTCGTGAGGCAGATTGCTGACAAAACCCACCGTGTCTGCAATCACTGCATCACCACCACCGCCAAGCTCAAGCTTGCGAATTGTCGGATCAAGGGTTGCGAAAAGCTGATCTGCTGAGTAGACATCAGAGTCCGTCAAGCGGTTAAAAAGCGTTGATTTACCTGCGTTGGTGTATCCGACCACGGATACGGTCGGCAATTCATTTTTCTTGCGATTACGCCTGCCCTGCTCGCGTCTTGAGTCGACCCGGTCCAGGCGTTTTTTAATTTGCTGTATTCTGACGTTGATCAGACGACGATCCGTCTCGAGCTGTTTTTCACCCGGGCCACGCAATCCGATACCCCCTTTTTGTCTTTCAAGGTGAGTCCAGCCTCGCACCAATCGGGTAGACAAGTGATCGAGCTGAGCCAGCTCTACCTGCAACTTGCCCTCGAACGATCGCGCGCGCTGAGCAAAGATATCGAGGATTAAACCGGCACGATCAAGCACACGGCACTTCAGTAGTGACTCGAGGTTTCGTTCCTGACTTGGAGACAAAGAGTGATCGATAATAACCAGATCGGATTTTTCACTTCGTACCAGCTCAGCGACTTCCTCTGCCTTACCGGTACCGAGAAAAAATCTGGGATGTGGATTTCTTATATTTACCGACATGCTGCCAACTACATTGGCTTGTGTCGATTTTACAAGTTCCAGAAATTCACCGGGATAGTTGTCTTCTCCATGCAACTGGATGTTGACAATAATGCAGTCGTTACCGGCTTGTGGCCGGTCAAACAAGGCTTGGCTCGTTTAGCAACCTAGCTTTCAGCAGCTTCTTGATCCTCAGCAGCAGGAGGTGCCATTTTCACCGCTCTTGCAGGCACAATGGTGGAAATTGCATGCTTGTAGACCATCTGACTAACGGTATTTTTCAGAAGCACCACGAATTGGTCGAACGATTCAATTTGACCCTGCAGCTTAATGCCATTGACCAAATAGATTGACACCGGCACACGCTCCTTGCGAAGGGTGTTCAGGAAGGGTTCTTGTAGCGATTGCCCTTTAGCCATGTTGTCACTCCTAGTTTTATTATTTTTCACAAGAACAAACGGACTGGATCGCTCATCCCCGCGTTGGCCTGCCCGAACTTCGTCTGTCGCTGAACGGCAAACCAGCGTCAGAAAATCTGGGGGCACCAGAGAATTGTTACCTATCGTTAACATGCTGTCAATTTCAATCCGGTGGTGACAGACAAAAATTCCCTGTTTCAATCCAACAGTAACAATAATTCACTTCCGGGCTCCAGACTATGATGACAAGTCCACATTAATTAAACCCGAATACCCCTATTTAGCAGAGATAGGCGTTTTTACAATCACTCGCGTTGTGCCCGCCTTGGATTCTTTGCGACAATCAGGCTCCGCTCCTCTCAGGCCCTGGAATGTCTAACTACCAAACACTCTATGACCAATCGATTTCTGACAAAGAATCATTTTGGCTAAAGGCTGCCCAGGACTGTCACTGGGAAAAGTCGCCAAAAATCGCCATCGACGAAAGTAATTCGCCTTTCTATCGTTGGTTTCCGGATGGACAAACGAATGCCTGCTACAACGCGGTTGATTATCACGTAGACAACGGCCGCGCCGATCAGGCTGCAATAATCTACGACAGCCCGGTGACTGATCAATCGGCAACGATTAGCTATAAAGAACTGCAAGAGCGAGTCGCACGTGTTGCCGGAATGCTGCAGGCGCGTGGTGTTGGCACGGGTGATCGCGTCATCGTTTATATGCCAATGATTCCGGAAGCGGCGATTGCAATGTTGGCGTGCGCACGTATTGGTGCGGTACACAGTGTGGTCTTCGGAGGCTTTGCAGCCAATGAACTCGCCGTCAGAATTGATGACTGTCAACCGAAGGCAATTCTTGCAGCATCGTGCGGTCTGGAACCCGGACGGGTTGTGGAATACAAACCACTGATCGATCAGGCAATAACGCTTGCTAAACACAAACCGGATCATTGCTATATATGGCAAAGAGAACAAGCCAGTGCATCAATGCAGGACGGCCGCGACCTGGACTGGCAGGCAACCGAAGCAAGCTCCGAGCAAGCTGGTTGTGTGACGGTTGATTCAAATCATCCGCTGTACATTTTATATACATCGGGTACTACCGGCGCACCTAAAGGTGTTGTTCGAGATACCGGTGGCAGCATTGTTTCACTTAAATGGACAATGAAAAACATCTACGACGTTGATCCCGGGGAAGTCTACTGGGCAGCATCCGACGTTGGCTGGGTAGTCGGGCACTCATACATTGTTTATGCACCGCTCTTTCACGGCAACACCACGGTACTCTATGAAGGCAAGCCGGTCGGCACACCTGACCCCGGTGCATTCTGGAGAGTGATCTCGGAACATAAAGTCAGTGTTCTTTTCACCGCACCCACTGCATTTCGTGCGATAAAAAAAGAAGACCCCGAGGGGAAGTTCCTGGAGTCTTATGATTTGTCTAATTTTAGATATCTCTTTCTCGCAGGCGAACGCTGCGATCCTGACACGCTTGAGTGGGCACAGCAAAAACTAAAAGTACCGGTGATTGACCATTGGTGGCAAACAGAAACCGGCTGGTCAATCGCTACCAATTGCGCGGGTATTGAGATGCTGCCAATCAAGGCGGGCTCTCCAACCAAACCCGCACCGGGGTACAAAATGAAAGTTCTCGATAGCGAAGGTCAGGAGTGCAACGCAGGCGACATTGGCGCATTGGTTGTAGAGTCGCCACTACCTCCCGGTACATTCCCGACTCTGTGGGAAGCACCCGACCGATATGTAGAATCCTACTTTTCAACATTTCCGGGCTACTATGAAACAGGGGATGCAGGTTACATAGATGAAGACGGCTATGTATTTGTTATGGCGCGAACCGACGACGTCATTAACGTTGCCGGCCACCGACTGTCAACCGGTGCGATGGAAGAAGTACTGGCGAGCCATCCGGATGTAGCAGAGTGCGCCGTCATGGGCGCTGCCGATAGCCTTAAGGGTCAGGTGCCAGTGGGTCTGTTGGTGCTAAACTCTGGCTGCGATCGCAGCACAGATGATATCTGCCGCGAAGTCATTCAAAAGGTACGCAGTGAAATCGGGCCGGTAGCAGCATTTAAAAATGCAACTGTGGTTGCGCGACTGCCAAAAACGCGCTCTGGTAAGATACTGCGCGCTACAATGCGTTCCATCGCAGATGGTACAGAGTGGAAGATGCCGGCAACCATTGATGATCCGGTAATCCTCGATGAAATAACCGAAGCACTGGCTGGAATTGGCTATCCGCAATCCACTTAAATCACAAACGGCACAATCTTGTTGCCCTTACTAACTCCATTATTCATCTCTATTAAATCAGGGCAGGTTAATAATTTCTATGCACTCAATCGATCAAGAACTACTTGAACGACGCGAAGCTGCCCGTGCCGCGGGCGGACAGGAACGGGTAGATAAGCACCATGCAAAAGGCAAGCTCACCGCACGCGAACGCATTGAAGTTTTACTTGACGACGATAGCTTTAAAGAGTCGGACATGTTCGTTGAACATAGATGCAACGACTTTGGTATGCAGGAACAAAAAATCCCCGGCGACGGAGTAATCACCGGATGGGGCACCATTAACGGGCGGCTGGTATTTGTTTTCAGTCAGGACTTCACCGTCTTTGGCGGATCACTGTCAGAAGCACACGCCGAAAAAATCTGCAAGATCATGGATCAGGCGATGAAAGTCGGCGCGCCTGTAATCGGGTTAAACGATTCTGGCGGTGCACGGATACAGGAAGGTGTTGCATCACTTGGCGGTTACGCTGAGGTTTTTCAACGCAACGTATTGGCATCCGGTGTTGTACCACAAATATCTATGGTGATGGGCCCATGCGCCGGGGGCGCTGTCTACTCCCCTGCGATGACAGACTTTATATTCATGGTGCGCGACACATCGTATATGTTTGTAACCGGTCCGGAAGTCGTAAAAACAGTAACCCACGAAGAGGTAACCCATGAAGAACTCGGTGGTGCTGACACCCATTCAAGTGTTTCAGGTGTCTGCGATATTGCATTTGAGAATGAGCTACATGCACTGCGCAAGGTACGCGAGTTTTATGACTTTCTGCCACTGAGTAATAAAGAGAAACCTCCTGTGCGACCGTGCTACGACCCGGCAGACCGTCGCGAAATATCTTTAAATACACTGGTACCCGACAACCCGAACCAACCATATGATATTCGCGAGCTGATCGTTAAAGTAGTCGATGACAATCACTTTTTTGAAACACAACCCGACTATGCAAAAAATATTATTGTCGGCATGGCGCGCATGGATGGCAAGACTGTCGGCATTGTCGCCAACCAGCCACTGGTACTGGCAGGTTGCCTTGATATTAAATCTTCAATTAAGGCGGCACGGTTTGTCAGATTCTGCGACGCGTTTAATATTCCGATCGTAACTTTTGTTGATGTTCCAGGTTTTCTCCCAGGCACCGCACAGGAGTATGGCGGCATTATTAAACATGGTGCAAAGCTGTTATTCGCTTACGCCCAGTGCACGGTACCAAAGATCACTGTGATAACACGCAAAGCTTACGGCGGCGCTTACGATGTTATGGCTTCCAAGCATTTGCGAGGGGACGTCAATCTTGCCTGGCCAAAGGCAGAGATTGCCGTAATGGGTCCGAAAGGAGCGGTGGAGATTATCTTCAGAAAAGATATCGGTGATCCTGAAAAGATTGAACAACGCACAGAGGAATACCGGGAAAAATTTGCCAACCCTTTCATCGCCGCAAGTCGCGGTTACATTGACGATGTCATAAGACCGGACAACACTCGAATGCACATATGCAGGTCACTGGATATGCTGGCTAATAAAACGCTTGAAAATCCATGGCGTAAACACGACAACCTGCCACTGTAGAATCACATATCTATGTTTTCAAAAATACTAATCGCAAACCGCGGTGAAATTGCCTGTCGTGCAATGCGTTCAGCAAAGAAGATGGGTATCCCAACAGTTGCTGTCTATTCAGACGCTGACAAAACTGCGCTACATACACAAACAGCCGATGAGGCAATACACATTGGTGCTGCTGCGTCCGCAGAAAGCTACCTGTCAATAGACAAGATCATTCAGGCGTGCAAAGACACCGGCGCAGATGCGGTATATCCGGGCTACGGTTTTCTGTCAGAAAACTCAGCATTTGCATCAGCACTGGAAAAAAACAACATTGCCTTCATCGGTCCGGGACAGCACGCGATTGAATCTATGGGTGACAAAATCACCTCGAAAAAAATTGCTATCGATGCCGGTGTTAATACTGTACCCGGACATACCGACATCATCACAGATGCGAAACACGCGATAAGCATTGCCAACAGCATTGGTTACCCTGTGATGCTAAAAGCCAGCGCCGGTGGCGGCGGCAAAGGAATGCGTGTCGCCTATAACGATGATGAATGCAAAGAAGGTTTTGAACGCGCTGGCAATGAAGCCAGATCAAGCTTCGGTGATGACAGAATCTTTATTGAAAAATTCATTGAAAAACCGCGTCATATTGAAATACAAGTGCTTGCCGACAAGCACGGCAACACAATCTATCTTAACGAGCGCGAGTGCAGCATTCAGCGACGTCACCAGAAAGTCATCGAAGAAGCACCCTCACCTTTTCTGGATGAAAAAACACGCGCTGCTATGGGCGAGCAATCCTGTGCACTGGCCAAATCAGTCGATTACCACTCAGCAGGCACTGTCGAGTTTATTGTCGATGCTGACAGAAACTTCTACTTCCTTGAAATGAATACACGCCTGCAGGTGGAACACCCGGTAACAGAAATGATCACCGGTCTCGACCTGATTGAAGAGATGATTCGTATTGCAGCAGGCGAAAAGCTTAAAGTTAAGCAATCAGACATCGGCATCAACGGCTGGTCGATGGAAGCACGCGTCTATGCTGAAAATCCATTTCGTGAGTTCCTGCCATCGACCGGTCGTGTTGCACGATATGTCGAGCCTCCTGTATCAAAACACGTGCGCATTGATAGCGGTGTTTTTGAAGGAGGAGAAGTTTCTATTTTTTATGACCCGATGATCTCAAAACTGATCACCTGGGGCGAAAACCGCGATACCGCAATCGATCATATGCATACCGCACTGGATCGATACCAGATCGATGGTGTAACCACAAACATTCCATTTCTGTCTGCACTGTTCAGCGATAGCAACTTTCGCGCAGGGGATTTTTCGACTCACTTTATAGAACAGCACTATCCAAAAGGCTTCAGTCGCACAGATGCCACCGCTGAAGAAAAACACCATCAACACACAGCCGCAGCTGTGACACGATTTCTATTGCGACAAAGGTCTGCCGCCATCAGCGGCACAATGAAATCTGTAGAACGGGTGACTACATTGCCGCTGGTAGTTATCGACAACGGCGAGCAAATTCCTTTTGAGATATCACAGATCAATGACACCCTGTTTGAGCTCAAAAGCGATAACAAAATCACCAAAGTTGAAACTGACTGGAAGCCTTCTAATGCCGTCTTCAACGCTCTGATTGACGACAAAGAAATTATATTTCAATGGAAGCGTACGTTTACCGGCTATGAAATCAGCAACGCGAAACATGTAACCGAACTACTGGTTATGTCTCCGCGAGCTGCATCGAAATTTCATCTGATGCCGGTGCGCAAACCGATAGATACATCGAGCTTGTTGTTATCACCAATGCCGGGGCTTCTTATTGATGTGCTGGTTAAAGAGGGTGATACAGTCACAGCTGGAGATTCCCTGGCTATTGTTGAAGCGATGAAAATGGAAAACGTTTTAAAGGCAGAACGCAACGGCACAATAGCGTCAATCGTCGCAGCAGTTGGAAGTACACTGGATGTTGATCAAAAAATACTGGAATTCGAAAATACATGATTGGAAAACTCAATCACGTGGCAATTGCGGTCAGCGACCTTGAGTCAGCAGCTGCGGTGTATCGCGATACGCTGGGTGCCAGCGTGACCGCACCAAAAGACCTGCCGGAACATGGCGTGACCACTGTATTCGTGGAACTGCCAA
>CAYPDN010000075.1:8715-12673 GCA_964409445.1 uncultured Granulosicoccaceae bacterium | reverse complement strand
CCTTCGATGCTGATTGTATCGCGATTCGCGGTACAACCAAACGGAAACAATGCGATAAAAATGCTTACGCAGCAACCGCAAAGTACGTTGCGGTGAAGCAACGGCTCCCCCACTTCTTTTCTCCAGTAAGTACCCGCCGCCAGGCACCACGAAGTCACCACTAAATAGATCAGTGAGAATGCATGACTGGAACTGGTGCTATCACAGATAACCCGTAAGCTTACGGATTAATATTGAAGGCGTCACTGTAAAAATATCAAATACATAAAATACACCATGACACTTCCCGCGAACCATAAGGGCAAAATTTCAAGAAAAAATCAAGGGGGGCACCTGCATAGTCCGAAGGGGCCCCGCTTTCGCTGGTTGCGGTGCTATGGTGTACTGATGGTGTGTGAGAAATATCACACTGCCAGGATAAGAATGGTTATAGTCGGAGTCTGCGGGGCAGAACCTCTGCTACTACGAACGCGCCTGACGGCGCATTTTTATCGATAATTTTCGTTACGTATGACAACTATGCGCCCCAAATGAGCGTACCTAATATAGTAAATACAGGGCCCTCGCCACGTCGCGTTCTCGCTACGCAAAATTCTGCCACGCAGACTCCTGGCTGACGGTCATCAGTCAAACACTTAGGTCCCATCGTTTCATGGAGAAAGTATGCAGGGCGGCCGAAAAATAGAAAAAGTATCCGGAACCGTCCTCGGTACGTTTGAGATATTTCAGATGCTTGATATCGATGTCCGTAACGAAATTGCGGGCAAACTGCAGATGTATCAGGTGAATAAAGGGCAGTTTGTAATTTCAGGTGCGGACGCTGATACCGATGTCTATTTTTTAATTTCTGGCAGAATTCGGGTATGTGCTTTTGCTCAGCGAGGAAAACAAATTCATTTTGAGGAACTGCATTCCGGGATGATGTTTGGAGAGCTTGCGGCTATTGATGGATTGAATCGGAGTTCTGATTGTATTTCTCTGGAAGATTGTCATCTGGCTATTATGAGTAGCGAGCACTTTAAAACTATTCTTAACGAACATTCTCAGGTACAGCATGCTGTATTAATTCGTCTGGCCGGAATGGTCAGGGCAAATATGCAGAAAGTATATGAGTTTGGTGCATTGTCTGTACCGCAGAGGATCCGCTGTGAGCTATTGCGACTAGCTTCAGAGGCTAAGTCTAATTCGTCTGAAATAGAAATCTCTAATGTTCCGACTCATTTAGAAATAGCTGCACGTATTAGTACACACCGGGAAGCGGTGACAAGAGAAATCAATGCACTGGAAATGAGCGGACTAATTACCTGGAAAAAGGACAAACACATCATTCATGATATTGCCGGGTTATCCGAGCTGGCTTTGCCCGTTGATAGCTAGTGTGGTGCAGATTCAAAACGGATAGATTGAATTGCGTAAATCTGATTAAGGTAATTTAGTTAGATGTGAAACATGCAAGCTTCGAAATAAGTATTTCCGATGAATTCCAATACCACTCTGCGTCAATTGTCTGGCTGTGGATCTGACGATCCTGCAGTGCCAGCGACATTTTCGAATCGCTAACTCGGGCTTTTTGCTTGCAGAAAGTAAATGCCATCCCTGGCTCTAAAACTTCCTTGCGCACTGCCACTGGTTAAATCTTAATGGCGGTGGGGTGTATATTAGTGACTGCCGGAATCCAGGCAAGGGTAAAAGTACGGTATGTGTGAGTAATGCCACGCTGAGAGACATTTTTTGAGTTAAAACTTTGCAGCGAAAGTTATTTATACAAAATACAGCTGATGTTTATGTCTAAGACTCCTCATCTACTGAAGTTCGCGTTGGGTTACTGCAGGACGATACGACGAACAATATGAAGACTGGGCGATATTCGCCCCACCCTTAAATCGGGATCATATCGGTACCAGTTCTGGGCTTTTCCTGGTCAAACAGTATTCAAAAGGTAGTGTGGGAGCAACCGCTAAGCGGTCATATCAGCTCCCTGCATCGTTAAATGGATCAAGGCTCTGTTTAGCATTACGTCCTTTCCCGACGCGTAGCTTCCTTCTTCGCATTACGCTTATTAGCGCGCATCTCTTTCCACGAAACACACCGCTGCCAGTCACCAGCCACTATAGAACCATAAGGCATCACACGATCCACAACATTGGCAAGATTGTACACTTGCATATCTTTTACAATGCTATCAGCGTTTTTATAAGCGCAGGCAACTCAGAAATATCAATATTGCCTGAGTAAAAGCGCGCATCTCAAGCGCGCGTTTCGGTATTGAAAATCTCATCGTTGGTACGATCAGCCATCAACTTCTTGTGCTTTGTACGACTCATGTTGCGACCGGCACCGTGAGGTGCAAAACCACGGTTACTGGCATTACGCTCACCGTAAATAAACAACACAGGCTCAGCCATATTCAACGGCACAATCTGCACGCCATCTGTATCTGGCATAAAGCTGTTGTGAATTGGCGTTGCACCCTTTGCGAGCCAAAACACATTGCCGTTATCCAACGCACGATACCGGCATTTGAGTTTGTGCAGTACAAGTACGACACACACTCCACCGCAGGAACGAAATAGCAGAGTCACTGTCTCATTACTACTGATGTGGTCTGCTGTTTAACCCCTGATGGTCACACTACTCTAGCCCGGATTATTCATGAGATTGACGGCATCTCGCTTGATCTTTGATTCCACAGCGAATTTTTTCTCTTGCAAATATCAATAAGTATTAGTCGCGAGAAGAAAATCCAAACCTCAGCAAACCGAGACACCACCTGGAAACCGTGCAGATTCCTGAAGAGCAGCAAGCCGAAGCGCCAGAAAAATGGAGAAATTATGCTCGCTCCGGCAGGTAAAAAATTCACCGGTGCTGACCAGCGCGAACCGCTAAGGCGTGCGCTCGAGCGCCATGGCGAACTCCCGCCTGCACAAACTGCAGGGCGTTTGTTTGCGGTTGCCTGTGTCTCGCTTGAAATCACACAGCGCTGCAATCTCGACTGCACACTTTGTTATCTATCGAGCCGCGCCGAAATGGCCAAAGATGTACCACTGCCTGTGCTCTTCGATCGCATTAATACAATTGAAAGTCATTTTGGTAAGGGAACATCTGTACAAATTTCAGGTGGTGACCCGACACTGCGAAAAATCGAAGACCTCGAATGTCTTTGCCATCACATTCGTAAACTGGGGATGCGGTCTTGCCTGATGACAAACGGAATTAAGGCAACACGCACAATGCTCGAACGACTGGCGGCGGCCGGGCTCAATGACGTTGCCTTCCATGTGGATCTCACGCAGGAACGCAAAGGTTATACAACTGAAGTCTCACTCAATACTATACGAAACGAATATATTGAGCGCGCCCGGAAACTCGGCTTACGCATTCTGTTTAACACAACGCTTTATGACGGCAATATCAGAGAACTACCCGCACTCGCCAGTTTCTTCCGCAAGCAGGCACACAACATCAGTTTGATTTCGTTTCAAATGCAGGCAGACACCGGACGTGGCGTCTTGCGCGAACGCGAAGATGTTGTTACACGAGAAAACGTTGTAAAAAGTCTTTCCAGCGCCTTCGATACCGCGCTGGATTTTGATGCAGTAAGCGTTGGACATTCGCAGTGCAACCGATACACCACACTACTTTGCGCCGGCGGTGATGTGCTGCAAGTGCTGGGCAATACACCACTGATTGAAGATACGATTGCAGCACTCGAAGCAAGCGATACCCGAGCTAAGGGATACCTTGACCCATGGGCACAGGCGCGCAAGTTACTGTTCCGCCGTCCCGGGCTTATCGCTCGAATGGCGGTCGAGTCTTTAAGCTGGCTCTGGAAACTACGCCGCGGTATCTGGCGAAGTGGTGAAAGACCTCATCGCTTGAGTATTCTTATTCACGATTTTATGGACGCGTCAAAGCTTGATCGCGCGCGCTGTGAGTCTTGTGTTTTTATGGTGGCAAC
>CAYPDN010000075.1:0-8615 GCA_964409445.1 uncultured Granulosicoccaceae bacterium | reverse complement strand
TGGAATCGCAAAGTAGTCCGGGTAAATTCACAAGAGCTGAGCCTCAACGATATAGAGCATCGTATAGTTCGACCCGTGTTCGAAGATCCCCGGATCCACTATGCCTTAAACTGTGCGGCAGCCGGTTGTCCGAATTTGATGCCGCGCGCCTGGCGGGCAGAGACACTTGAAGCCGACCTCGATGCAGCCGAAAGGGCCTATGTCAACGACCCGAGAGGCATACGCTTCGATGCAAACGGACGTCTGACACTGTCAAAGATCTATAGCTGGTTCAGTGAAGATTTCGGAAACGACGAAGAAGAAGTTCTGGAAGACCTGTTATATGCAGCGAGCCCTGAACTGCAAGACAAGCTCTATGGTCGTACCAGTGTCGATCGCTATGAGTATGACTGGTCGTTGAATGATGTAAAGAACGGGGTATTCCCCGCTAATTAAGTCTCCCAAATAAGTCAGGGCGCTCTACGCTACAAAATCTGAGAAAAAACCCATCTTCATACCGCTGCACCGACAAATACGCTGATCGAGATGATCGGCGAAGGCATCAGCAACAATATAGGTATCTTGCTTAACCTGTTTAATTTTTCGAACATGGATCTTTATAAGAAGCTCAGTTTGCGCCGACGTAGGCGTTACTGCATTTCTGAATTGAGCATCTCCACCGGAAATTACCCGACAACCGCCTTTATGTCCGGAGTGCGCGCCAAAGAATCCACCAAGCTGCCACATTGCTTCCAAAATTAAAGAACCAGGCATAACAGGGCAACCAATGAAGTGGCTATCAAAATACCACTGAGTCGAGTCAATCAGCACAGAGCCCTCAGTATATCCACAGCCAGAATTTCCACCTTCATCATCAACTACTGAAACCTGGTTCAACATTAACATCGGTGGTGCCGGCAACCTTGCGTAACCTGCACCAAATAAATCTCCAGAGGCGCACCGTATGAGATCATTCTGGTCAAAAAGCACACCAGTGTCTGTGCCTGTTTCGAGCCTCAGTGAAGATACGTTCATCATTTAGATTGCCACCGTCGATGCTGCTTTTGACCACCGTTCGAATATAAAATACGGCTTTAGGTCAACTGGCATGTTTAACCGGTATGTATGCGCTGTGTGCTTACTTCGGCCATGCAACATGGTTCTTCCTTTCCATATTAAGAGAAAGATTCTACCTCACCAGTCAACACCTTGGTAATTACCTGACTGATACTTCCTAACACACCCAACATCGGCTGTGCAGCTGAGCAAACTGATCACTGATGCTTAACAGGAATCCAAGTTACTCAATCTGCCGACGCTGATGTAGTTTAGTTGTTGAACTCCAACCAAGTTCATTGGCTTGCGAGTTGTATATAACCAGTCTGTCATAACATCATGCTGGAAAGCCGGCGCTCAGACGCTTGCCGATTAGTGTCATGTTAGTGCTTGCTGACACACCGTCATCGATTCCGGAACTCCCAGGACTTTCTTCGATTGACATTTTTTGGCCGACTTTCTGGCCAATTACGCAAGCGCCTGCAATAGCAGAACTCGAGACGGGACTAAGACATAGAGGCAGGGAACTCAGGCTTTAATCAATCGACCAAAGCCTGAAAATAAAGAGATGGTACCGAGGGGGAGAATCGAACTCCCAAGGTTATTCACCGGCGGATTTTGAATCCGCTGCGTCTACCAATTCCGCCACCCCGGCCCAGGGTCATAGATAGAACGACGTAGATTGTAAGAGACTGCGTCGGTCGCGTAAAGCCATTAGACAAAACGATCAAGATTTGGCCCGGGTGGAATGCCCAGACAATCCTGCACAGCAGCGCTGACGGCGAGCAATCGTTGGTCGCTGCCGCCAGCCATCATTAACTGCAGTCCAGTCGGCAGGTTTGACGAATTTGGCAATGGCAGGCTGGTCGCACACATACCGAGCAGATTGCCGGGCTGTGTATTACGAGATGACAGTAGCGCTCTCTTCTCTACTGCTCCGGATTGCTCTATCTCTTGTAGCGTCGGAGGCAGCATTAGACAGGTTGGGGTAATCCACGCATCGTTTGCAGCGCTTCTTTCTGTCGCTAGTTTTTGCAATACCGCTACGCGCTTCTTTGCCTGCACGTATTCATGGGCTTTAACTTCCAGACCGAGTGCTGCACGGGCGCGGGTTACCGAATCCATTCCGTCATATGCCTGCTTGAATCCATCTCTTGTCAATGCGTCTATGATTTCCGGCCCCATAATGGCAGCCATCAAAGTTGCACGCTCTTCGGTTTCTGGAAAATCAAACTCGATCAACTGGACACCAGCAGATTTGAGTTTTTCCAGCGCTGTGTCAAACGATGTCTGCACCTGATCATCCAGATCTTCAAAATAGACTTGCCTGGGTATTCCAAATCTCAGACCTTTAAGCGCTACAGATGACAATGGCGGCTGACCGGTAATGCACTGCTGAATTAACTGCGCATCCTTTGCACTTCGACAAAGCGGGCCAATTGAATCGAATGTTTCAGACAAAGGGAATACACCGTCAGTTGGCCATTGACCAACCGTTGTTTTTAAACCGGTAATACCGGTGTAACACGCGGGTATACGAATAGAACCGCCGGTATCTGAACCGAGCGCAAACCCGCATAAACCAGAAGCAACGGCAACAGCCGATCCACTTGAAGAACCTCCGGGGATGCGATGTTCTTCTGCATCCCACGGGTTCCGAGGTGTGCCGCGAGAGCTATTTATACCTGTGGGGCCAAGTGCGAATTCGACTGTTTTTGTTTTACCAATAACTATGCAGCCAGCTGCACGTAGCTGTTTAATTAACGAACCTTCCGCGTACTGCAAATGCTCAGCCGTATAATTAGAACCATTGGTAGTAGGCATCCCATCAACGCTAATAATGTCTTTTACAGCAACGGTTACACCCATCAATGGTCCAAGGTCAGTTGCATTATTAAGCATTTGATCAAGTGCTGTAGCTGTTTTCAGTGCATGGTTGTTATCAACACACTCAAACGCATTTAACGACGGATCAAGTTTTTCTATTCTCTGCAGTGACGCTTTGGCTGCAGCTTCAATGGTGAGATTACCGCTGCGTACCTCAAGTGCGAAAGCAGCCAGTCCGTTGATATAAGGGTCGGGGTTAAGTTTACTCATGAATGATTCGCAGCATGGCCCAGAACAGCTGCCAGGTTGTCACTCAATACATCAGAGAGGTAACCACCTTCTTGTACGAATACGGTGGGCAAACCAAAGTCTGCAATCGCATTACCAATGCGACCAAACCCGTCAGTCGTCACACTTAGACCACGCAACGGGTCAGACTCTGACGCATCAAGTCCAAGTGCCACTAACAGTAAACCGGGATCAAACTCTTCAATACAC
Source organism: uncultured Granulosicoccaceae bacterium (assembly GCA_964409445.1). Classification (GTDB taxonomy): domain Bacteria; phylum Pseudomonadota; class Gammaproteobacteria; order Granulosicoccales; family Granulosicoccaceae. Next base: position 5,255 of record CAYPDN010000075.1, on the reverse strand, counting down.
TTGCGTGCTTCTTTTAACGCATTCATAAATACATCGTCACCCGAGCCCATTTCCAGTGGTAGATTCAGGTTGCAACCCTGCCCATCATCAAGGCCGGTTTCATTGGCATGGCCCCAAAAAAACGGATAGAAGTTGTGTGGGTCTGCATGTATCGAAACCGTCAGAACATCTGATCGGTTATAAAAAATACCCTGTGTACCGTTTCCGTGGTGTACATCAACATCCAGAATCGCTACCCGCTCGTGATCACTCAGGGCATGTGCTGCTGCAATGGCGACGTTATTTAAAAAACAAAACCCACCTGCTATATCTGCATAAGCGTGATGACCTGGTGGTCTGCACAATGCATACGCAAATCGCTCATCGTTGAGTACAAGCTGGGTGGCAGTGACTGCAGTGTTGGCAGATCCGCAGGCAGCGGCATAAGTGTGTTGGCCTAAAGGACAAGCCGTATCTGTCATATGCCACCCGGCGCGGCCGACTATGCCATCCGGATAGTTAGCCGGCTGATTTAACGGATGTATATTTGCAATGACCTCACTACTGGCTTCACCACCAGCACCATCAAGCGCCGCCCACTGCTGATGGGCACTTTCAAGGAAGCTTAGATAACGGGTGGTGTGAATTGCCTGTCTCGGCGCTGCACCAAAATCATCCGGTGCTGTTATTTCAAAACCACAGGCGCGCACACCGGCTAAAAGCCTTTCAGCTCTTTCGGGTTGTTCTGTGCTTTGTTTAATTTGACCTCGGACCAGAAAAAACGCCGGATCATGCAGACGATGTCCGCTATCGAATACGACTTTCATCCATCCCCCGGTATGTTAGCGCTGGGGTGGATTATCTCACAACAACTTAGGCACAAAAGATTTTGCTGGAATTCAGGAACGGATGCGGATCAGGCAGGTAAATTGTCGATGGTTAGCAACTCAGAGTGTCAGGCAAGGACCAGCCGTTCGGCTCAGGTTCATCAAAGCCGGACTAGTCTGTCTTTTTGGAGTCCTTGCGGGCGCGGCGATTAAATTCGCGCTGGATCAGGCCTTCCAGAAACTTGGTCACAGTGATGTCGTCATCCTGCGCCATTTTCAGCACCAGGATTTTGGTTTCGGGGGTGACCCGAAGCTCAATTTTTTGGGTTTTTTCCCTTACAAGTTTTGGCATTCTTTGACTTATTCAATTAGACGTAGTAAAACCCCCACAGTCTGGAAAGTATGTCATGACGGATTCCGTCTAGCAACGATAATTTACATCAAAGGAGCGTGAAAGGGCCCTGCGTCACAAAGAGTCACAGATTTATTACACCACAGTGCTTAAACTTCGCTCGGAGCGTAACGAACTGCTCCCCGCACGTTAATAAGCAGCGCCATAGAACATAGAAATGAACGACATTTTCACTGAAGAACTAATATCGCTCCGAGAGCTGGCGCTTTTCGCCTTCGCTCTGTTTCTGCTCGTCGCAGCACCTGCCAGGAACATTGTAGAGGAATCCGGGCAACAGCCGGTCAATGTGACAGTCCCTGCAGACCAGGAAATTCCTGTCGAAGTTAAGAGCGCCTAAACAACTCTGACACCAAACAGTCGTTTCTGTTCACCCGTTAAGATTACACGCAATCAACAATCATAGCTGATTGACTCAACAACATACGATGTCTCGCCGCCTGGCGCTTTTACTATTACTTCGTCACCCTCTTCTTTCTTTAACAAGGCACGTGCGACGACCGAGTCGATACTTATCCAGTGTTTTGATGGATCGATCTCATCCGGGCCAACAATTCGAACTTTGCTCTGGGTTCCGTCTTCGTCAGACAACTCTACCCACGCACCGAAAAATATTTTTTTAAGCGTTGACGGACGCTCTCTGACGACTTTCAAAACAGCCAGCCGTTTTTGCAGATAACGGATTCGTCTGTCTATTTCACGTAGTTCTTTTTTGCGATAAATGTATTCGGCATTCTCTGAGCGGTCGCCCTCCGCCGCCGCTGCAGTTACCGCCTCAGTGACACCTTTGCGACGCACCCACAATGCTCTTTGTTCTTGCTGAAGAGTGTCAAAGCCTTCGGCTGTGATTAGGGCTGTTGACGGTGGTGCGGGTGGTCTGTAACGGCTCACATGGATGATTTAATTTTGGCTTGTGAGAATTTTACTACAACTATCGGTGTGTGCGTTATGCGCCCGGTGGGCTGTGCGGAAGTTGTTAAATTTATGCGAGGGTTTCGACGCCTAGGCAACTTCAGTTTTTCGTTTCTTACTAACTGGTGCCTGCTGATCATTCGCAGCTTCTGCCATTGTATTTGCGCCACCAAACATCTCTGAGGAATCGATCAGGTGCCAGCTGGCACGCATATCTTTAGCCGCTGCGATGCGATCTTGTCTCTTAAGATACTTCTCTATAACTTTATGACTTAGCTTGTTGTACCACTGCAGGTTAAAACCAGGTAGAGGATTGAATGGATTGGTTCTGCTATATGCCCAGATCTCCAGCCGGTTACTCTGTTCACTCGCGGCACCTCTTCTATGGAAGCCGTGTGTATCGGCTATAACCAAAGTATTTGCTGGCACTTTAAACAAGCTCGGTACAGGCATACCCATCGCTTCAAGCTCATCATCAGCAACTCTTAATGAACCTCGGGATCCGTAGCTGTTGGATTGGCTGCTCCCTTCAACGCTTTTTTTATATTCCCACTTCAGACGTTTCCACGTTAGTTTGTGAGAGCCGGGCACATAGGTAAACGGACCATTGTGATCACCTACATCATCCAGAAAAAACCAGGCCTTCATGGTCGCATGAAAAGTATCACTGTGCAGATGTCGCTGTGGATCTGCATCCGCATCGCGTGCATTGCTTCTGACGTTTTGTATGTAGTAGATTGGGCTGTTGTTTCTTGCTGCGGTGTATTTCATACGCTTGTGAAATGCAGTACTGCTCAACAACCGCTTACATTCCGGGGCAGACTCCAGCACCGTCTTGTTTAGCAGCACTCGTTGGGTCAGCGTGTCACCCTGTATGCACTGTCGTACTTCAACTTCGTGCATGCCACGAACTTCTCTGTTAAGAGTTTCAAAACTCTGTTGCGGCAGGAAGTTTTCTATTAACAGATAACCGTTTTCGCTGAACGACTTTCGCTCCGGTTTGTCCATCAGTGGCGCTAAGCAAAGGTAACGGAATTTAGTGATTGCGGCTGCGATCATCAGCCGGATAACATGCAGGCCCATGCGATTCAGCACAGTGCTGCCAATAACGGGGTTGTCGCGGAATGACTTGGCGCCGGTGAATAGTTGCAGCACGTAGATTGGCAGTCGAACTACTTTGCTGAGAGATTTCGGGCTCATCTCGATTTTTCTTTGCGTTATTAAGGGCTTTTACGCAAATTGCAGACCGATACTGTTTTAGCCAGGAGCCCCTGTAATTAGATTTTGGCGTTCAACCCTGCTCTGGCTGTGTTCTGGGCTCTGTTCTGGCCGCGAGAAAGCGCGTTGTATGTGTCAATCGTCGCGCACATTGAAGAAATTTTTGACACCATCAAGCCAGCCGCTGCTTTGTGGTGTGTGCTTTGAACCTTTCTTGCCCTGCAATGTACCGCGCAATTGTTCGAATAACTGCGTTTGTTCAGAGGTTAAATTAATTGGCACTTCAACCTGCACACGACAAAGCAGATCACCGGCATTGTTTTTACGCACAGGCTTAACACCTTTGTTACGCAGTCTGAAGACTTTATCGGTTTGCGTGCCCGCAGGGATCTTCAGATTTACTTTGCCAGTTAACGTTGGCACTTCCAATTCGCCACCAAGGCTTGCAGTAATAACATCGATTGGCATGGTACACAGCAGGTCGTCGTCATCGCGCTCGAAGATGCTGTGCTTTTGAACCTGTACCAATACATACAAGTCTCCTGCCGGTGCACCTTTCTCACCTGCTTCGCCTTCACCAGATAAACGGATTCGATCACCGGTATCTACACCAGGAGGAATTTTTACCGACAGGGTTTTCTGCTCCTGCACCCGCCCGGCGCCTCGACACTTGGTACAAGGGTCAGAAATTTGCTCACCGGCGCCACGACAGGTCGGACAGGTTTGCTGCACAGAAAAGAAGCCCTGTTGCATTCGCACCTGACCCATACCTGCACAGGTTTCACATTTCTTTGTCGAGGTACCTGGCTTGGCACCTGAACCTTCACAGGTTTCACACGCAACCTGGGTTGGTATTTTGAGTGACTTTTCTATGCCCGAAACTGATTCTTCAAGCGTTAAGTCGAGGTTGTATTGCAGATCAGAACCACCGCGTGCACGACGGCCACCACCAGCACCACCGCCGCCGAAAATATCACCGAATACATCACCAAAAATATCGCTGAAGTCAGCACCACCAAAACCGCCGGCACCAGCGCCACCGGATGCAGAGTTACTTACGCCGTCGTGGCCAAATCGATCATAAGCGGCGCGTTTTTGCGGATCACCCAACACTTCAAATGCTTCTTTGGCATCTTTGAACTTCTCTTCGGCAGCTGAATCACCAGGATTACGGTCCGGGTGATACTTCATGGCAAGCCTGCGATAGGCTTTTTTTAATTCAGCATCGTCAGCGCCCTTGGAGACGCCTAACAATTCGTAGTAATCCTGTTTGGCCATTGCCTAACCCGTAGATGCAAAAATCCGGGAGAGCGTCAGCACTCCCGGATCAATTAGTTAACGTGACGAAAAATCGCCCGCTAGGAGCCTGTGCGGTAGAAATCTGCGTAGCGAGAACGTGTCCACGGCGAGGGCGTTTTAACGATCATTTGAGGCGCATAGTCATTCATACGTAACGAAAATGATCGATTAAAACGCACCGCTGTGGCGCGTTCGCAGTAGCAGAGCTTCTGCCGCACAGGCTCCTCGTGTTTACTTCTTGTCGTCTTCTTTTACTTCTTCAAACTCTGCGTCAACAACATCATCTGCTGGAGCTTCGCCACCGGCAGCAGCTGCATCATCTGGTGCCGCGCCTTCTTCACTGGCTTGTGCATAAGCACGTTCGGCAAGCTTACCTGATGACTCGGTTAAAGCGGTCAGCTTTGCTTCAATTGCATCCTTGTCTTCGCCGGTCAGCACTTCGCGTAAATCGGCAACACGTGATTCAATTTCGCTTTTTTCATCATCGGTGACTTTATCACCGAGATCCTTCACTGACTTTTCCGTCGCGTGAATCATGCTCTCAGCCTGGTTACGTGTTTCAACCAGCTCTTTAAGCTTGCGATCATCTTCCGCATTGGCTTCAGCGTCTT
>CAYPDN010000074.1:0-12806 GCA_964409445.1 uncultured Granulosicoccaceae bacterium | reverse complement strand
GTGGTGGTGAAGAGAAAGGTCGGGACTGGTACGAGCAGGCCAAGTTTGCGGGCAAAGTAAATAGCTTTCATGATTTTATCGCAGCTTGTGAGGCGCTGATAAAGCAGAAATACACATCAATTGCCAATGTTGTGATTCATGGCGGCTCCGCTGGTGGGCTGCTGGTCGGTGCTACGGCAAACATGCGCCCCGATCTTTTTGCCGGAGTGATAGCCGATGTACCGTTTGTTGATGTTTTAAATACTATTATCGATGACACTCTGCCGCTGACTCCCGGGGAATGGTCACAGTGGGGTAATCCGATTGAAAGCAAAGCTGCCTATGATTCGATTGCTGCTTATTCACCTTACGATAATATTGAAGCGAAAGATTATCCATCAATGCTGGTAACTGCTGGTGTTTCAGACCCGCGGGTTACTTACTGGGAGCCTGCCAAGTGGGTAGCTAAGCTGCGAGAGCTCAAAACCGACAATAACCCGTTATTGTTAAAAACCAATATGTCATCGGGTCACTTTGGCAAGACCGGACGCTTTGCCATGCTTGAGGACTATGCGCTTTCTTATGCATTTGCAATTGCTGTAACCGAATCCGGTTAGCAGTGTTGCAGATAGTCCCTTATTGTACCCAGTTTCAGGGCTGGTTTTTTAAGCTGATGCTGCAATGAAAATACTAACAACCTGCATTGGTGCTTATCCGAAGCCCGAATACATCTCTCTGCCTGACTGGTTTAACCTGCCTGCCGCCGATACCTCAGAGCCGACACGCCATTGGCAGGCGGCGATAGAGGCAATGGGGGAGGGTGCGCAATCGTTGATTGAACGCGGTGTTACTGAAATCATTAATGATCAGGTGAGTGCTGGTATCGATATTCCGACCGATGGTGAGCTTGTACGAGAAAATTATGTGCACTATCACTGCAGGCATCTGAATGGCTTTGACTTTGAACGGCTGAAAGAAAAATCACTCAGAGATGGTGCCTACGTCACCAGTCTGCCGACGATCACCGGCAAGGTCTCTGCGAAGTCATTGTTTTTAAGTGATGACTGGAAGCTTGCACAAAGTAAAACTACCAGGCCTGTGAAGATCACATTGCCCGGTCCGATGACGGTTTCCGACACATGCTTTGATACGTTCTATCACGATAATCACAAGCTCGGTGTGGATATAGCTGCCGCATTAAACGCCGAGGTGCGTCAGCTGGCGGACAACGGCTGTACCCATATTCAAATAGATGAACCATTGTTTGCCCGTCAGCCGGAAGCTGCTCTTGAATACGGCTTTGAAAATCTGGAGCGTGCGTTTCACGGTTGTCCCGGATCTGTCACCCGTACCGTGCATATGTGTTGTGGTTACCCGGATAAGCTCGATAATGACAGTTATCCGAAAGCCGATCGCAACGCCTATTCACAACTGGCAGATGCGATTGAATATTCGTCAATAGATGCTGTATCAGTGGAAGATGCACATTGTCATAACGATTTGCGCTTACTGGAGCAGTTTCAAAAAACTACGGTGATTCTGGGTGTGGTGGCCATAGCCAAAAGCGAGGTGGAGTCTGTGGAGCAAATTCGAGAGCGACTGAGGGCAGCACTCCAACATATTAATCCGGAACGATTGATGGCAGCGCCGGATTGTGGTTTGGGTATGTTAAGTCGTGAGCTTGCGCTGGCAAAGCTAAAAAATCTGTGCATTGCCGCCGGTAGTGTTTAGCGCTGCTGGCGGTAGTATATGAGTAGCAATGTCAGTGGCAAAATAGTGGCACGGTGATCACCGCATCGATTGCATCCATCGACCTAAGCGTTCTTACGGTGGGCACGCGCGACGCGTATTTAATTCTGACATCGTAGAGGTCTTTAATTCTGGTGGCAGCGACGTCGATGATGTCTGTCGATTGCTCCGCCATGGCGTACAGTGGCAAGCTGTCTTTGGTGCTCACGTAGTAGACAATCGAATCGAGTCCCGAGTCGCTCATTACCCGGTAGCGGTTCTGGTAGGAGTCGATTGTCGCCTGCTTTATTGTAGCCCACGCAGACGTTCCGTGGCGCCCCCCTAACCAGCCGGTGACAAACATAGCAACCACTAACAAACTGGCTGTTGCCAGTTTAGTTGCTGATGAATGGGAGGAATCCGAGGGCACTGAAAAGCTCGCGAGCGGCTGGTACTTTGAATCATAGCAAACCTGCCACCATACGAAGAGAGGTATCACACATAATTGCTGCTGCTCATTGAATAACCGCTGACAGGATCATTAGCGTGACATTGGCCCGTGTGACATTGCGGAAAGAGCAATAAAACAGTTCGAGCGATGCCTGTGAATTGGGTGTATAAGGTCGCGACGTAACAGGACAGTGTGATGGGAAGTGTCTTTAAAAATACATGGGCGTTGATGCTTGGCATGTTGTTGCTGATGCTCGGCAACGGCTTGCAGGGTACTCTGCTCGGGGTGCGGGGTTCGATTGAAAATATCGATGCTTCGACCATGGGTTATGTCATGTCAGCCTATTTTGTCGGCTTCCTTGGCGGCTCGCGAGTGGCACCCTGGTTGTTGCAGAGGGTTGGTCATGTTCGGGTGTTTGCGGCACTTGCATCCCTGGTCTCGGCAGCATTTATTTTATTCGCCGCCGTCGTTGATCCAATCGCCTGGCTGCTGCTGCGAATAATTGTCGGGTTCTGTTTTTCCGGTATCTATGTGGTTGCAGAAAGCTGGTTGAATCACTCAACCAGTAACGAGACACGTGGACAGGCACTGTCTTTGTATTTGATGGTACAGATGGCTGGTATTGTACTCGGACAACTATTGTTGAACGTGGCAGATCCTGCCGGCTACAACTTGTTTGTTTTAATCACGGTGTTGGTATCGCTGTCGTTTGCACCGATACTATTATCCACTACGCCAGCGCCTGTACATGATACGGCGAGCCCGATGTCAATCAAGGAACTGTTTAAGACATCACCACTCGCATCCTTTGGTACTTTATTGCTCGGCGGTATTTTTGCAGTGCTGTTCGGCATGGCGCCAATCTATGCGACAGAGCGTGGTCTAAGCATTGCCCAGGTATCTTTCTTTATAACAGCAATCTACTTTGGTGGTCTGGTTTGCCAATATCCGATTGGATACCTGTCTGATCGGCTGGATCGTCGTTATCTGATTATTGCTGTGACAGCCATAGGTGCAGTAGCAGCGGTGTTTGCACTATTTGCGGGTGGTAGCTACGGCTCTCTTATAGTTATAGCGCTGTTGATTGGCGGCACAACAAATCCACTCTATTCATTGTTACTGGCCTATGCCAATGACTATCTGGAGCTGGAGCAAATGCCATCGGCCTCCGGTGGCTTTTTGTTTATCAATGGTTGTGGTGCGATGAGCGGTCCGGTATTGGTAGGTTATGTGATGGAGCGCTTTGGTATTCACTGGTTCTTTATTACTATCGCCACGCTAATGTCGTTGATTTGTGTTTACGGCATCTATCGAATTACCCAGCGTACTTACGATGTCGCGCCGGAAGATGCAGCGCCACACGTGGTGATGACGAACCGCATTACGCCCATGGGTGCCGAGATCGCCATTGAAGCTGCTGACGAAGCGCAATCGGAAGAGCAGGAACAATCTGCGACAGACGACTAGTCTAAGGTTCGCTAGTGTTGCAATAACTTTACATAATGACATCGCATGGCTGTCGCAGTCGCTAATCAATCGCTGTACCTGTTGATCCCGAAAGCGGTTTCGGGATAGCATCCCGGAAGGCTGAGGAGACATGCAGTGAAAGGCAGTGAAACGAACAACGCTTAAGGATCTGGCAAAATCCCTTGAGTTGACCGAGGGTACAGTCTCAAGAGCAATGAACGGCTACGCGGATATTAGTCCGCGTACTGTAGAGCGTGTGCAGCAGGCAGCAGTGATGCTGGGTTACAAGCCCAACCAGAACGCGCGCCGGCTGGCTACCGGTGTTGCCGAAACCATCGCCTACGTTATTCCGCAAAACCACAGCTCGCTTGCAGAACCTTTTGTCTCGCAACTTCTTCGTGGTATCGATGACGCTCTGTCACGTCGGGGCTGGGATCTATTGGTTTCCCACTCGCGCAGTGCAGAAGATGAAGCAGAAAAAATTCAACGCCTGATCACCTCTGGTCGCGTCAGTGGTGTATTACTTACCAGACCGTTTCGCAATGATGCTCGAATAAAGCTGCTGCAGGACGCAGGCTTTCCGTTTGTAGTCCACGGACGATCGGAAAATAGTAAAGACTACGCCTGGTATGACATCGATAATAAAGAAGCTATTATCGCTGCGGTTTCGCACTTGATCGAGCTCGGCCACAGGCGGATTGGCTTTGTTGGCGCACCTCTGTACTACAACTTTGCATTTCAAAGACTACAGGGATACAAGGCTGCATTGCAGCAGAGTGATATTCAATACGATGACTCGATCGTTGAATTTACTGAAATGAAAGACGATGCCGGTGAGAGCGCTGCTGCCAATCAACTGGATTCTGACAATCCGCCAACAGCATTTGTTTGTGTTTCTGATACGCAGGCACTGGGTGTGTTGTCGGCCATAAGAACGCGTGGTTTGATTGCCGGTGTTGATATATCAGTGATTGGCTATGATGGGCTTAATATGGGCCGTCACTCCAATCCACCGCTTACAACAATGGCGCAACCACAAGTACAATCTGGTCGGGAGCTCGGCGACATGTTACTCGCTGTTATTGATGGTGAAGACCCGACCAAACACCAGGTTCTAAAACGTGCAGAACTAATTCTGCGAAATAGCGCGGGTCCTGTACGGGACCGAAATTACCACTAATGTAAATTAAGGAATTTATCCCTATGTTCAAATACAAGTTACTTTCGGCAGCCGTATTGGCGTCGGCAATTGCCATGCCGGTGAGTGCAGACTCTATCAAGTTCTGGACGATGGAGATTCAACCGGAAAGAATGGAGATTCAGGAAAAACTGGCTGCAAGCTTCAAAGAGGCCACTGGTCATACTGTAGAAGTGATTCCGGTTGAAGAAGCGGAGATCGCAACCCGTACTACTGCAGCGTTTGCAGCAGGTGAGTTACCGGATGTATTGAACCACACAGTTCAGCACTTGCTGCCATTTGCCGAAGCAGGGGTACTCGATACTGGTGCCGCAACTGATGTGGTTAACAAGCTCGGTGTAGACAGCTATGCAGCAGGGGCTGTGAACATGGCCAAGTCGGACGGTGAGATTGTATCTGTACCGACTGACGGCTGGACACAGCTTGTCGTTTACCGCTCTGACCTTTTCGAAGAAGCTGGTTTAGCAGCGCCTAAATCGTTTGCAGATATTGAAGCTGCTATCGAAAAGTTACATAACCCACCAGAAATGTATGGTTTTGTTGCAGCAACCAAAATTGATGAAACCTACATGATGCAGTTGATCGAGCATATTTCACTGGCAGCCGGCTACTCTCCGGTGAATGATGATGGTTCAATCAATGAAGAAACAGACGCGCTTAAAGAAGTACTGGGATTCTACAAAAAAATCGCTGATGCATCACCGGAGGGTGAGTTGTTCTGGAAGCAATCTCGCGAGCAATACCTTGATGGTAAAGCCGCCATGATCATCTGGTCTCCATCACTGCTTGACGAGCTTGGTGGCTTGCGTGACAACGCGCCGGTTACCTATGCATCTGACCCGACTTCTAAAGAACTTGCAGAGAAAACCGGTTTTGTCACAGTATTTTCAGGTCCGGGTAATGATGCCGGCGCCGCTTATGCAGATGTGCGCTACCTTGGCATTACTGCTGACGCAAATACAGACGTGGCTGCGCAATTTGTTGAGTATGTTGTCTCTGAAGGATATGGCGACTGGCTGAGCCAGGCGCCAGAAGGTAAGTTCCCGGTACGTCGCGGTGAAGCTGCTGGAAGCACTGCCTATGAAGAGCTCTGGTCGACGTTGCCTGTCGGTGTTGATCGCAAAGCACCACTGGGTGATATCTATCCTAAATCTGTGATCGATGACATCGTTGCAGGTCTTTCTGTAGGTGATCGCTGGGGTGTTGAGTCAGGCAACCTCGAAACCGCTTCAAAAATTGTTAACGCACGTGTTATGTCTCAGGTGATACGCCAGTTTATTGATGGTGAACTATCAATTGATGATGCAGCAGCGATGATTGTTGAGAAGCACAAAGCACTTTAATTAGTTACTCAGTTGCTTGATAAAACGGCGGAGCTTGCTCCGCCGTTTTTCTTCTCCCCCAATTCATGAACGACACTACTAAGGCTTTGCCACCAATGGGCCGTGGCCCATTGGGTACAGGCGAGATGCGTCTCGCCTACACTATGGTGTTGCCAACGCTTTTGATCGTCATGGCAATAGTGCTGTTCCCGCTGTTGGCAAATTTCTGGATCAGTTTCAAGCCGGTAGAGCTGGGTGACTTACGGCCACCAAAGATTCTTTCCAACGAACGCATAAAGCCTTTGCCTGCCACAGTCGGGGAGAAGGCAGAGATAAGCTACAAGTTAAGAAATACCTCACAACGTGGTGTGTTTTCTGAAAGCAAGCTGGTTGATAGTATGCCTGCAGGCCTTGAGCTCAGTGGAGAGTTAGACAGTCGTTGCAGGCTTGCCGATACTGAACTGACCTGTGATCTTGGAACTTTTGAGCCAAAGAAAAGAGAAACGCTCACAATATCAGTCGCTGCAACTCAAGCGTATCTTGACAATCCGGTTAACCCCAGAGCTAGTAAGCCTGTCATTACAGGTACTGCCGATAGTATTTTAACCAATAGTGTTTTTAGTTTAGAAAACTACCGCAAGGTATTTTCTGGTAGCGAGTTCTGGAAGGTGCTGCGTGTATCACTGTATTACACAGTATTCGGTACACTTGGTGCGATTGTATTCGGTTTGTTTGCAGCTCAGTTGCTGAGCACTACGTTTCCGGGTCGGGGTGTGGTCAGAGGTTTGTTTTTGTTTCCGTATGTGGCACCTGTAATTGCGGTAGCTTTTGCGTGGGTGCTGATACTGGATGCAGGACCGGGTGGGACCTTAAACGCAATATTGATGAAAATTGGAGCGACTGATGGCCCGATCAACTTTCTCGGACGACGTTACACACCGATTTCATTGTTCGGCTTTACCTTTAACTTTCCTGTTGCGCTGACCACCGTTATTTCATTTGAAGTGTGGCGTTACTTTCCGTTGTCGTTTCTATTTATTCTGGCGCGCATGCAGTCGGTATCGAGCGATACCTATGAAGCTGCAGAAATGGATGGCGCCACACCGTTGCAACAATTCTGGTATATCTCGCTGCCACAGCTCGCAGGTATATTGGCGGTTATTTTTTTGCTGCGCTTTATCTGGACGTTCAACAAGTTCGACGACATTTTCCTGTTAACCGGTGGTGCTGCTGGTACCCGAACACTTACTGTAGATATTTATGAACAGGCGTTTGCCGTATCAAACCTTGGCGCCGGTGCTGCGGTTGCGGTGGTGGTGTTTTTTATATTGCTAATGTCGGCTCTGCTTATCTTTAAGTTCTCACCGGCTGATGACGACTGATGCGCATCGGTAATACATTTTTTATTGCGCTCGCCATCGGTGGCTTGTGGGGTGCGATTTATATTGTAGTTTTCAGCGTACTTGCCATGCTGATAAGCGGTGAAACCATCGTGCCGGACATTGGTGTTGCCCTGCTGAGTGGGGTAATCGGTGCCGGTGTCTACGTTCTTGGGCGCGGTCGACATCGGGGATGGTATTGGGCAATGCTGTCTGCGGCGATTGCGCTGGTGGCTTATGTGTTATTAAACGCATTGATGTCGGCTGACGGCAGTGCGAGCAGTGTGGTGTTTGTGGCGGCGCTGGTGACCTTTATCGTAGCTGCGATCAGTTGGCACCTGTGTCTTGACGGTATGGGCTCTGAAAGCCAGAAGCGCTATGAGCTTGAGGTGATATTGATCCGGGTGCTGAAAGGGGTGGGGTTTGTTTTTTTTAGTATTGTAGTAGCGCTGCCGTTCTATGTGATGGTCATGACGAGCCTTAAAAGCCAGCAGTCACTATTGTCTAATCCTCTGGATCTGTCGATTGATTTTTCTAAATCTCTTACAGAGCATCTGCGAAGTTATATTGAGCTCTTTACCAAATACAAGTTTGGTTCCTTTTTATTGAATTCAGCGGTGGTATCGGTGGCGACGGTGTTGATTACCTTGCTGTTTGCTATTCCCGGTGCCTATGCTGTTTCCCGTTTGAGATTTCCGGGTAAGCGGGTGCTCTCACGTTCAATCCTGCTAATTTATATGGTGCCGGCGATTGTACTGGTCATTCCACTTTACGCTGTTTTTTCACAGCTCGGCCTGCGTAATTCATTACTGGGTCTAATCATCGTCTATCCGGCAACCACTATCCCGGTGGCTGTCTATATGTTTCAGGGTTACTTTCGTGGATTGCCCTATGAGCTCGAAGAGGCCGGGTTAATGGATGGCCTGAGTAGAATCGGTACGATAATGAAAATTACTCTGCCATTGTCTCTACCGGCAATAGCCTCTGTATCTCTCTATATTTTTATGATTGCATGGAATGAGTTTCTGTTTGCGTTTATGTTTCTGGATGATCCGGCAATATTTACGCTTTCCAGAGGTGTACAGTCGCTGAATTCTTCCGAGATACCGAGACAACATTTAATGGCCGGGGCGGTAATTGCCACGGTGCCGGTGCTGGTGTTGTTTTTATGGTTTGAAAAATTTCTGGTTGCGGGTCTCACTGCAGGCAGTGTGAAAGGATAGTGTCATGTCTAAGCTAGATGATCAGGCAAAAAGTATTCTGCAAATGAATGATCGAGGTGGTTACACCGTGCCGACGGCGCGATTGTATCCGTATCAGTGGAACTGGGATTCTGCTTTTGTAGCGCTGGGTTTCCTGACGTTTGATCGCGATCGTGCCTGGCGTGAAGTTGAACTGCTGCTTGAAGGGCAGTGGCCAAACGGCATGATCCCCAGCATTATTTTTCGTCGTGACGATCCGGACTATTTTCCGGGCCCGTCAGTCTGGCAAACCCAAACTGCCTGTGATTCAGTGCCCCCCATACCCTCTACAGGAATCTCCCAGCCACCGGTGTTGGCAAGTATTGTTTTAACCATGGTGCAAAGTGGCAATGATGATGACAAGCGTCGTGCCAGGGGGATCTTCAATCAGGTATTAAAATCACACCGATGGTATCAAACCGAACGCTTGTCTCCGGTAAGTAAAGGCGTGGTAACCGTACATCCGTGGGAGACTGGTCGCGACAATTGTCCGGACTGGGAGCTGGGGCTTGCGACTATGGAGATCGATCCACAGCTTCCGCACTACGAGCGTCAGGACACAAAGCACGCAAACCCGGAACAGCGTCCGAGTAAAGAACAGTATGATAAGTTCATATCAATGTTGAAATACGGTCGCGAACAAAACTGGAACCAGAAGAAGATAACCTCTGATGGTCCGTTTCAGATGGCAGACCCCGGGATACATTTTATCTTGCTGCGTGCCCACAGAGATCTGCTGAAGCTTGCAGAGCTTCTTGATCAGACAGAAGCGATGGAAGAAATTGAAGAGTTTATCGCGAGTGGAATTTCTGCCACTGATTACTTCTGGAATAGTGCAGTGGGTGCATTTACTGCGCGCAATATTATTAACGGAGAATTTTCAAATGGCGTTACCAGTGCCAGTGCACTTTGCTTTTATGCAGATGCCGGATCTGAAACTCAACGCAGCAAGACAGTTGAAAATCTGACCAGAATATCTGACAAGGTGCAATACATGTTGCCAAGCTGGGATCCTGACGCGCGGGGGTTTGACCCGCAGCGATACTGGTGTGGTCCTGTGTGGCCGCAGATGAACTACATAATCTCTAAAGGTCTTGAAGAGCAGGGCTATGACAACCTTGCAGGCAACATACGAGGTGATCTTTTATCTTTGATTGAAAAGTCCGGCTTTCGCGAATGCTTTAATCCGCTGAGTGGTGACGGTTGTCTGGGTGATGACTTTTCATGGACGGCTGCTATCTGGCTGGCGTTAACATCATCCAGTAAGCAAGAGATGGCGGCTTAGTCTACATGGGTGCGATCCAGCTTGAAAAAGTAGAAAAATGGTTTGGTGATGTGCAAGTCATTAAAGGTGTGGATATCGACATTGCAGACGGAGAGTTTGTGGTTTTTGTCGGACCCTCCGGATGTGGCAAGTCAACACTTCTGAGAATGATTGCAGGCCTTGAAGATACCAGTCGCGGGACAATCTGGCTTGACGGCAAAGATGTGACGGGTCTGCCACCGTCAGGTCGACAGTTGTCAATGGTGTTTCAGTCCTATGCGTTATATCCGCATATGTCGGTGCGCCAGAATCTTGGTTTTGGTTTAATGACCGCAGGTGTCAATAAGGCGATAATTAATACCAAGGTAGATGAAGTCGCTGAAATTCTTGAGCTGCAACCGTATCTTGATCGCAAGCCCAAAGAGTTATCTGGCGGACAACGTCAACGGGTGGCAATTGGGCGGGCTATAGTTCGTGAGCCGGTCGGGTTTTTGTTTGATGAGCCGTTATCAAATCTTGATGCGGCGCTGCGTGTACAAATGAGGTTTGAGATTGCAAAGCTGCACAACACATTAAACACCACAATGATCTATGTCACCCATGATCAGGTGGAGGCAATGACACTGGCTGATCGAATTGTGGTGTTAAAAGATGGTCTGGTTATGCAAACCGGAACACCTGCAGACTTGTACAAACGACCGGATAACCTGTTTGTTGCACAGTTTATTGGCAGCCCGAAAATGAATATTATGCCGTGTCATGTTGAAGGCGGAAACTACCTGCTGCCATCAGCCAGGTCAGGTGAGTACTACGGATCGGATGTGTCAGTATCAAACCTCGGTGTTCGTGCAGAACATATTAATACGGTTGAAAGCGGACAGGGGCAATGTGATGGCATTGTTGAAGTTGTCGAGTATCTGGGGGCAGATACCATTGTGCTTGTAGACGGAAAGCAGTTAGGACAAATTTCTGTCCGTCTGGCAGGAGAAAGTCACTTGCGACCAGGTGACAGCATTGGTCTGGCTTTTGATCCGGCGCATACGTTATTTTTTGATGACAGTGGATACGCTGTCAATTAAAGCTGCCGTCTCATAGACTGCGACTGAACAAGTTATTTGCGAGAAACTCAATTTATAAGTCATCGGGATTAAAAATGGTACGTATCACACCTATTGCTGCAGCTTTACTTTTCTGTTTGGGCTGTGCATCTACTTCCAGTATTGAAGACCAATCTATCTTCTTAGAGAAAAACAGCAACACACCAGGCGTTGTTGTGACAGGCTCAGGTCTGCAATTCGAAGTGTTGCGTGAGGGTGTTGGCCCTAAGCCAACAGAGAGTAGCAAAGTTACTTTGCATTACATTGGGAAAAATATTGACGGTTCAGAATTTGACAACTCCTATAAAAGAGGTGATCCAGCTTCATTCGTACTGGGTGGAGCTATACCCGCTTTTGTCGAGGGTGTTCAGGAAATGCAGGCCGGGAGCAAATACCGATTTGTCGTTCCGGCAGAGCTGGCACATGGGAGTAAGGGGGCGGGTCGAGAAGTTAAACCAAATTCAACCTTGATATTTGAAATTGAGTTATTGAATTTTGAGTAGCATCTAACTCATAGATTCGCAGCTCATATTGTGGCTAGTGTCGGCGTTATTGTTTCTTTATTTCCAACAAATGCTTTAACGCTCTTAGCTCTTGTTGGTATTTTTAAGGTTATATGAGAACTTAACGAGAAGTTGCAGCCGAAGGGGGATTTTAGTTCGGTTTGTATGCAAATGAAATCACAGTTTCGTGTTTTTCATCCGGCATCGCAGTAGTTGAGCCTCCCAGTCATCTCCTACTGCGCTGCCTATTATTTCGATAGAGCTTTCCCTGCAGCTTTGAAGTTTTACCTCAGTCCGAGTGCCAGAAACCATGTTGTACCCGTATACGCCTTTGTCGGTATTAAAAACAGCTTTAACCCTATCTGCGTCAATGTCGGCCAAATGATTAAAAAGCTTTTCGTAGCAAAAGATACTGTCTGCACTAAAACGCCAGCCGACACTGGCATATCCCATTCCCTGGTTTAGTTTTTTTATATAACCGCAAGCAGGGATTGGGTCTGATTCATTCACATGTGAGTGGGAATGGTCTGGTGGTGAGTCCTGACTGCACAAAACATCTGAGTCTGTTTGCCCTTTGAGAAGTGAAAGATCGATTTCACCGTTGGTGGTCAATTTGATGAGCGCATCTGATTTTCCAGTTTTTTGCACATACGCAAGTAGATTTTCCTTGTCTCTGTGTTGGTAGAGATCTTTTTTATTTCCGATCACGATATCCGCAATTGCTACTTGTTGTTTGAAGGTTTCGTTGTTCGTATAGCGTGTATCAGACAGGTGACGGGCGTTCACTAGTGTGATGATCTTCTGTACGCTGAGTACATCGCGATACAAATCTGCCTGGAGTGTTTGCAGTACTTCTTTGGGATGCCCCAGGCCGGTGGGTTCGATTAAAAGTCTGTCTGGATTGGAGCGGGTCAGCAATTGGTTGAGCGCCACTTGCATCGGTACTCCCGCTGCACAGCACATACAGCCACCTGGCACCTCACGAATGAATACGCCTTGTTCTTCACTGTGTAGTCCTGTTATCAGACTACCGTCTACACCGATCTCACCAAATTCGTTAACGAGTATTGCCCAGCGTTCTTTGGCAGGTTTACTTTTTAACAAGTGCAGTATTGCAGTGGTCTTTCCAACACCCAAAAAACCGGTAATGATGTTTGTAGGCACGGCATGAATGGGC